>JAYTAJ010000689.1:0-8340 GCA_043737575.1 Myxococcales bacterium
TACCGCACCGTCGCGGTGCCGACCAGCGGCGTCAAGATCAACCTCGGCTCGGCCGGTCGCTTCGACGTCTTCGTCCGGGCCTGCGCCAACGGCGCGTGCTCGTCGTGGACCGGCCTGCGCACCGCGACCGCGCTGCCACCGCAGCCGACCCACCTCACCCGCTGGCCGACGGTCGGCGCGTCGCTGTTCGGGGTGCAGCTGGCGTGGACCAACCCGGCGAGCCAGAGCGGCAGCACGTTGCAGCTCGCGGTCCGCCGCACCGCGACGCTCTACAGCTACGGCAACCTCGCCTACAACGCGACCTCGCTGTTGGTCGACTGGGAGGAGAACAGCTGGGTCCGCGCGTGCAACGAGCGCGGCTGCACGCCGTGGTCGGCGCGGATCGGCGGACCCGCGGAGGCGCCACCCGCGGCGGCCCCGACGCCGCCGACCTCGGGGCCGGGCTCGCCGCCGCCCGGCTGACGTGGGCTCGCTGCTGGCGTGACTCGCGGGAGCGTTTGTGCCATGGTCCGCGCCGCAAAACGGTCGACTCGCGTAGACACGGCACGGCATGAACCTTCTGTCGAGCCTCTGGCGCCTCCGGGCTCCAGGGGTTGGAGTGAGGGCCCAGACCGGCGGGTCACGGGGGCGACCCCCTACGATCCGAAAGGTCTTACGCCATGGCATTTGTTCAAGAGTCCTGCGTCGTCGGCGGGAAAGAGATCACGATCGAGACCGGCAAGTGGGCCAAGCAGGCCGGCGGCGCGGTCCTTATCCGACAGGGCGAGACGGTGGTGATGGTGACCGCGACGGGTTCGCAGAACCCGCGCGATCTCGACTTCATGCCGCTCACCTGCGAGTACCAGGAGAAGTTCTACGCCGCGGGCAAGATCCCGGGCAGTTACTTTCGCCGCGAGGCGCGGCTGACGAACGAGGAGACCCTGGTCTGTCGCCTGATGGATCGCCCGTGCCGCCCGCTGTTCCCCAAGGGCTGGTTCATCGACACCCAGATCATCGCGAACGTGATCAGCTTCGACAAGGTCCATCCGCCCGACGTGATGGCGATGACCGGCGCGTCGGCGGCGATCACGATCTCCGACCTGGTGTGGGACGGTCCGCTGGTCGGCATCCGGGTCGGCTACATCGACGGCAAGCTGGTCGCCAACCCGACGTTCGCCGAGCGCAAGAAGAGCTCGATGGACATGATCGTCGCCTGCACCAAGAACGCGATCATGATGGTCGAGGGCGAGATGCACGAGGTCGGCGAGTCGCTGATCATCGACGGCATGCTGTTCGCGCTCGAGTCGGCGCAGCCGCTGATCGCGATGCAGGAGCGCCTGCGCGCGTCCAACGGCAAGCCCAAGCGCGAGTTCACCAAGCCGGTCGCCGACGAGACCCTGTTCGGCAAGGTCTCGGAGCTCGGCCTCGACAACCTCGCCAAGGCGATGGCGACCAAGGAGAAGAAGAAGCGCTCGGGCGCGGTCAGCGAGGCCCACAAGGCCGTCGCCGACAGCCTCACCGCCGAGGGCCAGCCGTGGTTCGGCAAGCGCAAGGAGGTCGACGGCGCCTGGTCCAAGCTGGTGAAGAAGCACGCGCGCGGCCAGACCCTCAAGACCAAGAAGCGCATCGACGGCCGCGCCCTCGACGAGGTCCGCCCGATCGTGATCGAGGTCGGCGTGCTGCCCAAGGCCCACGGCTCGGCGCTGTTCCAGCGCGGTGAGACCCAGTCGCTCGCGGTCGTCACCCTCGGCACCAAGTACGACGAGCAGAAGCTCGACACCCTGCTCGGCGATCAGAAGAAGCAGTTCTACTTGCACTACAACTTCCCGCCGTTCTCGACCGGCGAGGTCAAGATGATCCGCGGCCAGTCGCGGCGCGAGGTCGGCCACGGCTTCCTCGCCGAGCGCTCGGTCGCGCGCATCCTGCCGCAGTACGAGGACTTCCCGTACACCGTGCGCGTGGTGTCGGAGATCCTCGAGTCGAACGGCTCGTCGTCGATGGCGTCGGTGTGCGGCGGCTCGCTGGCGCTGATGGACGCGGGCGTCCCGACCACGGCGCCGGTCGCGGGCATCGCGATGGGCCTGATGAAGGAGGGCGATCAGTACGCCATCCTGTCGGACATCCTCGGCGACGAGGATCACCTCGGCGACATGGACTTCAAGGTCACCGGCACCAAGCTCGGCATCTGCGCCCTGCAGATGGACATCAAGGTCGACGGCCTGACCCGGCAGATCCTCGAGGAGGCGCTGGCCCAGGCCAAGCGCGGCTACCTCCACATCCTCGAGGAGATGAACAAGGCGCTGCCGGCCGCGCGCGACGAGCTGTCGGCCAACGCGCCGCGCATCGTGACGGTGCAGATCAAGCCCGACAAGATCCGCGACATCATCGGCCCGGGCGGCAAGACCATCCGCGCCCTGGTCGAGCAGACCGGCGCGCAGATCGACGTGTCCGACGCCGGCGTGGTGTCGATCGCGTCGGCCGACGCCCGCAGCCTCGAGCAGGCCCAGGCGCTGATCGCCGGCCTGACGATGGAGCCCGAGGTCGGGCAGTACTACTCCGGCATCGTGAAGCGCATCATCGAGATCGGCGCGTTCGTCGAGATCCTGCCCGGCACCGACGGCCTGCTCCACATCAGCGAGATCTCGAACGAGCGCATCCGCGCGGTCGAGGACGTGCTGAAGGAGGGCGACGAGGTGGTCGTGAAGTGCGTGAAGGTCGATCGCGACGGCAAGATCCGCCTGTCGCGCCGCGAGGTCCTCGAGGCCAACCCCGGCCCCGACGAGATCAACAACTTCGTGGTGTGACCGACGTGACCGGGCCGACCGTGCGGATCGTGCAGCTGCGGCCGGACGCGATCGTGCCCGGGTACCAGACCGACGACGCCGCCGGGCTCGACCTGGCGGCGGCGATCGACCGGCCGATCGAGCTCGCGCCTGGCGCGCGCGCAGCGATCGGCACCGGCCTGGCGATGGAGCTGCCCCGCGGCTTCGAGGGCCAGGTCCGGCCGCGGTCGGGACGGGCGCGCGAGCACGGCGTCACGGTGCTGAACGCGCCCGGCACGATCGACGCCGATTTTCGCGGCGAGATCGTGGTGTTGCTGGTGAACCTGGGGCAGGCGGTCGCGGTGATCGAGCCGCGCGATCGGATCGCGCAGCTGGTGATCGCGCCCGTCGTGCAGGCGCGCATCGAGGTGGTCGCGACGCTGTCGACGACCGCGCGCGGCGCGGGCGGCTTCGGCTCGACTGGCCGATGATGATCGGCGCGCGGCTGCGCGATCGGTTCGTGATCGAGCGCGCGCTGGGTGGCGGAGCGGGGCGGCTGCGATGGGCGGCGCGCGACGACCGCGGCGGCGCCGAGGTCGAGGTGTGGACGGCGACCGCGGTGCGCGACGCGGCGCCGTGGATCGCGGCGATGGCGAAGGCCCGCGCGGTGCCCGGGCTGCGGCGCGTCGTCGAGCACGGCCATGATCACGGCGCGGCGTGGATCGCGTACGCGGCGGCGCGGCCGGGGCCCCAGGTCGACGCGACGCGGCCGATGCCGCTCGAGCACGTGGTCGGCTGGGCGCGGGCGGTGATGGCCGGGCTGGCGGCGGCGCACCGCGCCGGCTGGGTCCATGGCGGGCTGATCGTCGACGACGTCGCGGTGGCGGGCGCCGACGTCCGGCTCGGCGGCGTCGGGCTGTGGTCGGGGCTGGCGCCGGCGGCGCTGATCGCGGCGTGGGGCGACGACGCGTGGCAGCTGGCGCCCGAGGTGCGCGGCGGCGCGGCGGCGACCGAGGCCAGCGATGCGTGGGCGATGGCGTTCGCGGCGGCGCGGCTGGGGTTCGGCGATCACCGCGATCGCGCGGCGCTGATCGCGCGGGCGCGGGACCGCGGCGCGGCGATGGCCGAGCTGATCGACGCGGCGCTCGCCGAGGACGCGGCGCAGCGGCCGACGATCGCGGCGTTCGTCGACGGCCTGGTGACGATCGCGCGGGCCGAGCCCGACTCGCCGGTCGCCGATGACGAGACCGAGATCGGGCCCGCGCCGACCGCGCCGCCGGCGGCGAAGCTGGTCGCGGTGTCGCTGCGTGCGCCCGATCCCGAGCGACCGCCCGCGCCGCCGCCGCCGATGAGGGTCGCGCCGCCGCCGATCGTGCCGCGGGTGCAGCTGCGGTCGATCTCCGAGGCGCTGCCGCCCGCGTTCTCGACTCGCGAGGGCGCCCTCGGCTATCTCGCGCCGCCGGCGTCGCGGCGGGAGCCGCGGCCGATCGAGCCGGCGCGGCGACTGCTGGTGATCGTCGCGACCGCGGCGATCGTCGTGCTGATCGCGGTCATCGCGATCGTCGCGCTCGCGCGCTGATCGATCGCGTCACGATCGGATCACGGCAGGGCGATGCGACTGCCCGCGCCGTGACAGCCGTTGCAGTTGCCGTCGGCCGCGGCGGTGCCCATCTGCAGCTCGGTCGGACACAGGCTCGCCTTCGGGCGCACCGGCAGCGGCGACGCCGCCTCGAGCCAGAAGTTGCCGTTGGTGCCGGTCACCAGCTTGCGCGGCATGCCCGAGCCCTGCACCGGCAGCAGGATCGTCGCGCCGACCCTGGGCGCGGTGCCGCCGATCGTGGTGTAGAGCGTGCCCGCGACGGTGTAGAGCGGCGCGCCCGCGCCGACCGGCGCGCCGTGACATCCGCCGACGATGCAGCCGGTCCCGGGGTTGTGGTGACCGTCGGGCGCGGGCGTCACCAGCTGCTCGCAGTTGGCGTTGCCGCCGCCGTCGCCGCCGCCACTGCCGCGGGCGTCGGTCTGGTCGTCGCCTGGCAACTCGGCGTTGGGATCGCCGACCGTACAGGCGCCCAGGAGCAACGCTCCCAACGCCAGGCGAGCAACGGTGAACGACAAGCGATGCGCCATGGGACCTCTACCGACTCGAGTTGCAAACGTCAGGCCCGAAGGTCCCGCGGCCTCGCGGGCGCGTCAACGGCGGTGACCTGGCGGTGAAACAACGGGTTCGCGCCGCGCGTGGTGCCGACCGCGGTCGGCAGGTGGGGGGACGAGTCTCCGCTCGTGGGTTCGGTCGACTCCACAAGTGACCGGAAGCGTGGGGATCGGATCGCACCCGGGCCCGGCGCGGCCCCTGCAATCTCGGTTCGCGTGCGCCACCTGTCGTTTGCAGCGTTCTCCACCCTCGCGCTGGTCGGCTGCGTCGAGCCCGGCCTCGACACGACGCGGCAAGCGGTCATCGGCGGCGCGCCGACCGCGACCGGGATGTACCCCAGCGTCGGCGCGCTCTACGACACCACGCAGCAGAGCTTCTTCTGCACCGGTACGCTGATCGCCCCCGACGCGGTGCTGACCGCGGGCCACTGTCTCGAGCCAGGGGCACCGGCGCCGAGCTTCACGTTCGATCACGACACCCGCGGTGCGGTGACCGCGGTCGCGGGGGCGTCGTTCGCGATCCACCCGATGTTCGATCTCGATCGCGCGATCGGCGACGGCCCGACCCAGTACTACGACCTCGCGGTGCTGAAGCTCGCGCAGCCGGTCACCGGCGTGCGGCCGATGGTGCTGGCGAGCCCGGCCGAGGCCGCGGGGCTGGTCGCGGGCAAGATGCTCACGCTCATCGGCTACGGCCAGACCGTCGACGGCAACCCCGGCAGTGGCGGCGTGAAGTTCGACGGCGCCGCGCCGGTCGTCCGCACCAGCGCCAGCGAGATCCAGATCGGCACGCCCGGTCAGATCCAGAACTGCTACGGCGACTCCGGCGGCCCGGCGTTCACCGATCTCGGCGCCGGCGTCCGCACCGTCGGCGTGGTGTCGCGCGGCGCGACCGCGTCGCCGCAGTGCAACACCGGGGGCGTCGACACCCGCGTCGACTACTACCTCGCGTGGATCCGCCAGCAGGCGCCCGGCGTGTGCGTCGGCGGCGAGGCCTGCGCCAGCGGCACCACCAACCCGCCGGGCGAGGATCCGCCGGGCGAGGATCCGCCGGGCGAGGATCCCCTCGACGAGGACGGCGGCAGCGACACCATCACCGGCGGCTGCTCGACCGGTGGCGGCGGCAGCGGCGGCGCGGCGTTCGCGCTGGTCGCCCTCGGCCTGATCGTCGCGCGGCGTCGCCGCGGATAGCGGGTTCGCGCTATATCCTCGCGCGATGGCCGCGCCGATCTGCACGTTGCCCCCCGAGGCCGTGGCCTTCATCGCGGGCGGTGGTCGCGACGTCGACAGCGAGCGCATCGCCGCCGCCAAGGCGCTGGTCGCGGGCGCCGCGGTCACGCTCGAGGACGATCGCGGCAATCCGGTCGGGCTCGCGATCGCCGATCCCGACAACCACCGCCTGCGGGTCCTGTCGACGCCGACCGACGGCTTCACCCAGCTCGGCGGCGCGGTGCTGGGCTGGCGCCTCGAGCGCGCGCTGGCGTGGCGCCGCCAGCTCGGGCTGCCCGGCGACGACGCGACCTATCGGCTGTTCCACGGCGCCGGCGATGGCTTGCCCGGCTTCACCTGCGACGTGCTCGGACGCTACGCGGTGCTCTACGCCTATTCTCCCGCGCTGGTGCCGTGGGCCAAGCAGCTCGCCGACGCGGTGCGCGGCTTCACCGGCGTGCGCGGCGTGGTCGTGAAGGTGCGGGCCCGCGCGGGCGCCAGCTCGGTCGCGCAGGAGATCGTCGGTGACACCCCGCCCGATCGCTACGTCGCCGCCGAGCACGGCGTGCCGATCGAGATCCATCCGCTCGGCGGTCTCAACGTCGGGCTGTTCACCGACATGCGCGAGGAGCGGCAGCGGCTCGGCCGCTTCGTCGGTGGCGGCGCGGTGCTGAACCTGTTCTCGTACACCGCGACGTTGTCGGTCGCGTGCGCGCGCGCGGGGGCGTCGTCGGTGGTGAGCGTCGACACCTCCGATGGCGTCGCCGCCTGGGCCCGCGGCAACTTCGGCCGCGCCGGCCTCGATCCCGACGACAAGCGCTGGCGGTTCGAGACCGGCGACGCGGTGCGCTTCCTGGCCCGCGCCGACAAGGCCCGCGAGCGCTACCACCTGGTCGTGATCGATCCGCCGACGTTCTCGACCGCGCGCGGCGCGCCGTGGACCCTCGATCGCGACTACCCCGAGCTGATCGCCCAGGCCGCCGCCGTCGTCGAGCCCGGCGGCGTCCTCTGGCTCGCCGCCAACACCGCCGAGCTCGGCTCGCTCACGCGCCTCGTCGGCAAGGGCCTGAAGCTCGCGGCCCGGGACGGCGCGGTCGTCGCCCAGGGCGGGCTGCCCGCCGACTATCCGACCGTCGCGGCCCAGGCTCGCGATCGGTACCTGCAGATCGTCGTCGTCCGGCTCAGCTGACGTCGGGCTACGGCGCGCTGCGCGCGAACGCGGCGTCGAGGAAGCCGTACGACGCCGCGAGGCTGGCGCCGACGAAGACCTCGCCGGCGTCGATGCGCGCGTCGGCGCCCGCGCGGATCGACGACGCCCGCGACAGCTGCCAGGTCCAGCCGACGCCGCCGCCGACGGCGACGCCGAGATCGGTGGAGTCCTCGAGATCGTCGTCGCTGGCCGCGACCATCGCGTGGACGTCGAGGGCGCCGAGCAGCTCGCCGTGATCGGCGTGGACGAAGCGCCGCCAGCCCGCGGTGGCGGCGGCGCGCCACGGCGCGGCGACGTCCTCGGCGGCGAGGATGCGGTAGCGGACGTCGATGCGGCCGATCGCGTCGCTGGCGAGGCCGAGCTGGCGCGCCGCGACCAGCGACACCATCGCCAGCTCGGTGCGGCCCTCGGGCACCATCAGATCGTCCTCGCGCAAGAGGTACTCCTCGCCGATCTGCAGGTTGACGTCGAGGCCGCTCGGGCGGTGATCGAACGACGGATCGCGCAGCACCTCGAGCAGCGCGTAGGTGGTGCCGGCGTCGGGCTCGCCGAGCAGCACGCCGGCGTCGCGCAGGATCGCGACGGTCGCGGTGAGCTGGCGGTACGCGGTGCGATCGCGGCGGCGGTCCCACCACGCCGACTGCAGCCGCGCCGCGAGATCGTCGTCGATCGGCCGACCCAGCGCGCGGGCCTTCTCGAGCACGGCCTCGAGCTGCTTCACCCGCAGCCGCGGCCCGACGTCGAGCACGCGGCCGTAGCCGCCGCCGATCGCGATGCCGACGTCGGCGGCGTTGCGGACGTCCTTGGTCGCGGGATCCACCTCGCGCTCGACCGCCAGGTACTGGATCTGCACCGACAGCACGCCGCGGCCGAGGCCGTACAGCTTGGGCCCGGCGTAGGCGCGGAACTCGCCGTGGCCGTCGAGGTTGACGATGGTCGCGCGCGACGACGCCGCGCCCTCGGGATCGAGCAGCCCGGCGATCACGCGGGCGCCGCCGCCAAAGCCCCACGCGGTCTTGTCCTGCTCGA
>JAYTAJ010000690.1:0-8334 GCA_043737575.1 Myxococcales bacterium
CGTTGTCGAGGTAGATCATGCGGGCAGTATGCCTCGCGATGCCGACCTCGGCGTGTACGTCCACTTCCCGTGGTGCCGTCGGCTGTGCCCGTACTGCGACTTCCCGGTCGTCGTCGTCGCCGGCGAGCCGCCGCACCAGGCGTACCTCGACGCGATCCTCGACGAGCTGCGCGCCCAGGCGCCGGGCTTCGCCGATCGGCCGCTGGCGACGATCTACCTCGGCGGCGGCACCCCGTCGTGGTGGGACCCGACGTGCGTCGCCGCGCTGATCACCGCGATCCGCGCGACCTTCCCGTCGGCGCCGCGCGAGGTGACGATCGAAGCCAACCCGATCGACTGCACGCCCGCGCGCATGGCGGCGTGGCGCGCCGCGGGCATCACCCGGCTGTCGATCGGCGTGCAGTCCTACGCCGACGACGAGCTCGCCGCCCTCGGCCGCGATCACCGCATGGGCGACGGCCCCGCCGCCCTCGCCGCCGCCCAGGCCGCGGGGTTCGCGTCGCTGTCGGCCGATCTGATCCTCGGCGCGCCCGGCGTCGCGCCGCCCGCCGACGACGCCACCGCGCCCGCGAGCGTCCACGCCGCCGCCGCCAGCGGCGTCGATCACCTGTCGATCTACGAGCTGACGATCGAGGAGCGCACCGCGTTCGGCGCCCGGGCCCGCGCCGGCCGCCTGCCGGTCCTCGGCGACGATGCGCTCACCGCGCTGTACGAGGCGACCCATCACGCGCTCACCGCGGCCGGCTTCGAGCACTACGAGGTGTCGTCGTACGCGCGGCCCGGCTGCCGCGCGATCCACAACAGCCGCTACTGGAGCGGCGGCGAGTTCCTCGGCCTCGGCGTCGGCGCCGCGTCGTTCCGCCGCACCGACGACGGCGGCAGCGAGCGCTGGACCAACCGCCGCGACCTCGCGGGCTGGCGCGTCGCCGACGATCGCGTCGCCGAGCGCAGCGTCCAGGACGCCGCCGAGCTGGCCCGCGATCGGTTGTGGCTCGCGCTGCGGACCAGCGACGGCGCGCCGCTGGCCGACGTCCCCGACGACGTCACCCGCTGGGCGATCGCCCACCAGCTCGCCGAGGCCCGGGACGCGCGGCTGCGCCCGACCCTCCGCGGCTTCCTGTTCGCCGATCAGCTCGCCGCGCGCCTGCATGCGCGGTGATATGCTCTCCGACGACAACGCCCATGCCGACGACGCCTGATCTGTCCCGCCGCGCGCGCAAGATTCTGCAAGCCGTGGTGTCCGAGTACCTGCACAGCGGCGACGCGGTCGGCTCGCGCACCGTCACCCGCCGCCACGAGATCGGCCTGTCGCCCGCGACCGTGCGCAACGTGATGGCCGACCTCGAGGAGCTCGGGCTCCTCGAGCAGCGCCACACCTCGGCCGGCCGGGTGCCGACCGAGCAGGGCCTGCGGTTCTTCATCCAGTCGCTCCTGAAGGTACGCGGCCTGTCGCCGAAGGAGAAGGACGACATCCGGGCCCGGGTCGCGGGGCCATCGCCCGACGACGTCGTGCTCAACGCGTCGCGCCTGTTGTCGGAGCTGACCCAGCACGCCGCGATCATCATCGCGCCCGATCAGACCGTCGCGCGCATGAGCCACATCGAGTTCGTCCCGATCCGCGCCGGCAAGCTGCTCGCGGTGCTGGTCGGCACCGACGGCCGGGTCGAGAACCGCGTGATCGTCGCGACCGATCCGATCGATCCGGCCCGGCTCGATCGCATCCACAACTACCTGTCGACGCTGCTGGCCGGCCTCACCCTCGACGAGGCCCGGTCGCGGGTCGAGCGCGAGCTGGGCGACGAGAAGCATCGGTTCGACGGCGAGGTCTCGGCGGCGCTGCGGCTCGGCGCCCAGGCCTTCGCCAGCGAGCCGCCGCGCCCGGCCGACGTCGTGGTGTCGGGCCAGGCCAACCTGTTCGATCCGCGCAGCGCCGATCCGGGCTACCTCGATCGCATGCGGCACCTGCTCCGCACGCTCGAGGACAAGGAGGTGCTGTTGCAGCTCCTCGATCGGACCCGCACCGCCGACGGCATCCAGGTCTTCCTCGGCGCCGAGACCTCCCACGCCGCGCTGTCGGACTCGTCGGTGGTGGCGGTGTCGTACGGCCCCGAGGAGCACGCGGTCGGCGCGATCGCGGTGATCGGCCCGATGCGGATGAACTACGGCAAGGTGATGTCGGTCGTCGACTTCACCGCCGATCTGCTGACGCGCATGCTGTCCGAGCCCGAATAGGCCCGTCAACTCCTCAGAAAATATCCCGCGTCAATCGGCGCCTCGTTCAGGGTGGCGGTAGGATGGCGTGTGGTTATGGTATCCGCGCCATGAGCGAAGACGTTGATCCTCCGATCCCTGCCGCCGCGTCCGACGATGCCGCGGCTTCCTCCGACGGTGGGCTGCTGATCGAGGTCGAGGCGCCGCCGCCCGATGCCGGCGAGGCCAAGCTCGCCGAGCTCCAGAAGGAGAAGAAGGACGTCTGGGACAAGTTCGTCCGGGTGTCCGCCGATCTGGAGAACTACCGGCGCCGCGCCAAGCGCGACATGGACGACGCCAAGGCCGAGTCCCGCACCCGCGTCTTGAAGGAGATGCTGCCGGTCATCGACAACCTCGAGCGCGCCCTCGCCCACACCGATGCGGGCGCGACCCAGGCCGCCGCCGACGTCGGCTCGATCCTCGAGGGCGTGAAGCTGGTGCTGCGCCAGTTCACCCACGCGCTCGAGAAGTGCGAGGTCACCGCGGTCGAGGCCGAGGGCAAGCCGTTCGATCCCAACCTCCACGAGGCGATCGGTCAGCAAGAGAGCGACGCGCCCGCGGGCACGGTGGTCTCGGTGCTGCAGCGCGGCTACCGCCTCGGCGATCGCCTGCTGCGCCCGGCGCTGGTGGTGGTAGCGCGGGCCAAGGCCGAAGCGAGTCCGGACGGCGCGGCATGAGGATCGGCCGGTAGCGAGTGGCGCGCGTCGTCGGGATCGATCTCGGCACGACCAACTCGTGCGTGGCGGTGATGGACGGCGACACCGCCGTGGTGATCGCCAACGCCGAGGGCGCGCGGACCACCCCGTCGGTGGTCGGCTTCGCCGCGTCCGGCGAGCGCCTGGTCGGTCAGGTCGCGCGGCGGCAGGCGGTGACCAACGCCGAGAACACGGTCTACGCGGTGAAGCGGCTCATGGGCCGCAAGTTCGAGGACATCGAGGTGGTGCGCCAGCTCGCGACCTGCGCCTACGAGATCGTGGCGGCGCCCAACGGCGACGCCCACGTCATGGCGCGCGGCCGCACGTTCTCGCCGCCCGAGGTGTCGGCGATGGTGCTGACCAAGATGCGCGAGACCGCCGAGGCCTGGCTCGGCGAGGCGGTGACCGAGGCGGTGATCACCGTGCCGGCGTACTTCGACGACGCCCAGCGCCAGGCGACCAAGGACGCTAGCCGCATCGCCGGCCTCGACGTCCTGCGCATCATCAACGAGCCGACCGCGGCGGCGCTCGCCTACGGCAAGGACCTGCCGACCGCGCAGCGCATCGCGGTCTACGATCTCGGCGGCGGCACGTTCGACGTGTCGATCCTCGAGCTGTCCGACGGCGTGTTCCGGGTCCGCGCCACCGCGGGCGACACCTTCCTCGGCGGCGAGGACTTCGACAACGCGGTGGTCGACTGGCTGCTCGACAAGTTCGCGGCCGCCAACAACGGCCACGATCTGCGCGGCGATCGCCTGGCGCTGCAGCGCCTGAAGGAGGCGGCCGAGAAGGCGAAGATCGAGCTGTCGAGCGCGCTCACGACCGAGGTCAACCTGCCGTTCCTCGCCGCGACCGCCGCCGGGCCGCGCCACCTCGAGGCCCAGATGACGCGGGCCCAGCTCGAGCACCTGGTCGAGGTGTTCGTGCAGCGCACCTTCGATCCGTGCCGCCGCGCGCTGGCCGACGCCAGCATCGGCCACGGCGAGCTCGACGCGGTGATCCTGGTCGGCGGTCAGACCCGCATGCCGCGCATCCAGCGCCTGGTCGCCGACTTCTTCGGCCGCGAGCCAAGCCGCGCGGTCAACCCCGACGAGGTCGTCGCGATCGGCGCCGCGATCCAGGGCGGGGTCCTGACCGGCGAGGTCGAGGAGGTGCTGCTGCTCGACGTGACGCCGCTGTCGCTCGGCGTCGAGACCGCGGGCGGCGTGTTCACGCGGCTCATCCCGCGCAACACCACGGTGCCGTGCCGCGCGACCGAGGTGTTCTCGACCGCGGCCGACAACCAGTCGTTCGTGAACATCCACGTCTTCCAGGGCGAGCGCGAGATGGCGATCGACAACAAGTCGATGGCGCAGTTCGAGCTGGCCGGCATCCCGCCGTCGCCGCGCGGCGTGCCGAAGATCGAGGTCGCGTTCGATCTCGACGCCGATGGCCTGCTGACGGTGTCGGCGCGCGATCTCGGCACCGGCCGTCAGCACAAGGTGTCGGTGACGCCGACCAGCGGGCTGTCGGGCGCCGACATCGATCGACTGGTGCAGGAGGCGGTCGATCTCGCCGCCGACGATCAAGATCGCCGCGCGCTGGCCGACGCCCGCAACCGCGGCGAGACGCTCCTGTACTCGGCCGAGCGCGCGCTCGACGAGTTCGGCGCGATGCTGTCCGACGACGATCGCGCCGCGGTCGCCGCCGACGTCGACGACGCCCGCCGGGCGCTCGACACCGGCGACCTGCTCGCCGTCGAGGAAGCGATCGCGCGCCTCGAGGCGTCGGCGCAGCGCATCGGCGAGATGCTCTACGCCGCGGTCGACGGCAACGAAGACGGCAGCCTGGGAGGGACGTGATCGATGAGTAAACGGCGCCGTGACTTCTACGAGATCCTGGGCGTCGCCAAGGACGCCGACGACGCCGAGCTCAAGCGCGCGTACCGCGAGGCCGCGCGCAAGTACCACCCCGATCTCAATCCGTCGGGCGCCGACGCGTTCAAGGAGATCAACGAGGCCTACGCGGCGCTGTCCGATCCGCGCGAGCGCTCGCGCTACGACAAGTTCGGCCGCGACGGCGAGGGCGGCGCCGGCGGCTTCAGCGGCATGGTCAACGTCGTCGAGGAGGTGTTCGGCGACGTGCTGCGGCGCCGCCGCGCCAAGCAGCGCGGCCGCGACCTCCGCTACACGCTCGAGGTGACCTTCGAGGAGGCGGTGTTCGGCTGCACCAAGTCGATCTCGGTGCCGACCGATCCCAACACCGCGCAGTCGCCGACCCGCGAGTTCTCGGTCGCGATCCCGCCGGGCACCAAGGAGGGCGGCGTGAAGATGATGCGCGGCGACGGCGAGCCCGGCCGCGGCGGCCTGCCCGCGGGCGATCTCCACGTCATCGTGCGGGTGAAGGACCACCCGGTGTTTCGCCGCGACGGCTTCGACGTCCACTCCGAGGTCGCGCTGACCGTGCCCCAGGCCGCGCTCGGCTCGGTGGTCGAGGTCGCGACCGTCGACGGCCCGGTCAAGATGCGCATCCCCGAGGGCACCCAGACCGGCAAGGTGTTCCGCATCCGCGGCCGCGGCGTCCCGCGCGGCGCCGGCAAGACCGTCGCGCGCGGCGATCACCTGGCGAAGGTCGCGGTGATCACGCCGCAGAACCTGAGCCCGCGCCAGCGCGAGCTGCTCGAGGAGCTGGCGAGCACGCTGGGCTCCGAAATCGCGCCGCGATCGCCCGCGGCGCGCAAGGGCATCCTCGATCGGATGCGCGACCTGCTCGACTCCTGACCGTGAGGCTCGCATGACCGCACTCGATGATCTGAAGACCCGCGCCGAGGCCACCGACTACGCCGAGACCTCGCGTCACGCCGACGTGATCGAGTTCTGCGACGCGCTCGCCGCCGCCAGCCGCCACGTCGATCGCGGCAGCCTCGGCCAGAGCGGCGAGGGCCAGGACCTCGTGACCTTGACGGTGAGCAACCGCCGCTGCTTCTCGCCCGAGCGCGCCACCGAGCAAGACAAGGTGGTGGTGATGGTCGAGGCCAACATCCACGCCGGCGAGGTCGAGGGCAAGGAGGCGATCCTCGCCTTGTGCCGCGATCTGGTGCGCGGCGATCTCGGCAAGCTCGGCAAGAAGATCCTCGACCGGGTGTGCCTGGTGGTGGTCCCCGACTTCAACCCCGACGGCAACGACCGCATCAACCCGAAGAACCGCACGCTCGATCTGCGCGCGCTCGAGGGCCAGGTCAACCCGCCCGGCGGCGTCGGCACCCGCTACACCGGCGAGGGCTGGAACCTCAACCGCGACAACATGAAGCAGGAGGCGATCGAGACGCGCAACCTCGCCGCGTTCCATCAGCGCTGGTGGCCCCACGTCTTCATCGACTGCCACACCACCGACGGCAGCCTCCACGCCTACGATCTCACCTACGACACCTCGCACTCGAACCCGACCCTGTTCGCGCCGCTGCGCCGCTACAACCAGCGCTTCCTCGATCGGGTCGCGCAGCGGGTGCAGAAGCGCCACGGCTTCGCGAGCTTCTGGTACGGCAACTACGTCGTCGAGGACGATCCGACCTCGGGCTGGCACACCTATCCCGCGCTGCCGCGGTTCGGCAGCCACTACCGCGGGCTGCTCGGGCGGGTCGACGTGCTGCTCGAGACCTACAGCTACCTGAGCTACCCGCAGCGCTGCGCCGCGATCCGGGCCTGGCTGCTCGAGCTGTTGCGCGCCGCCGCCAAGGACGCCGATCAGCTGCGCGCGGTGTGCGCCGACGAGGAGCTGCGGATCATCTCGCGCGGCGCGCTGGCCGATCCGCGGGTGAAGGTCGGCATCCAGTACGGCGTCGCCAAGCGCGACGACGCCGGCGCGCTGTCGTTCGAGTATCCGGCCTACGCGGTCGACGGCGACGTCGCGATGATCGACGCGTTCGATCGCGAATCGATCACCGCGCGCCAGTATCCCGGCGCCGAGCGGGTCCGCTACCGCGCGCCGCACCACCGCACCTTCGTGCCGGTCGTCGAGGTGTCGACGCCGATCGCGTACCTCGCGCCCGCGTCCTTGGCCGAACGCCTGCGCGGCCACGGCATCGAGTTCGAGCCGCTCGCCGACCCCAAGGCGTTCCTGGTCGACAGCTACCGCCTCCACGCGATCGAGCGGACGTTCTCGCCCGACGTCGCGACCCGGGTCCCCGCGATCGGTGACGCCGAGGTGCCGCTCAGCGCCAAGCCGCTGCCGGCGCGGTTCGAGACCGTCGTGACGGTCTCGCCCGAGCGCCGCACGATCACCGCCGAGGCCGGCACGCTCTACGTGCCGACCGCGCAGCGCACCGGCACGCTGGCGGTCTACCTGCTCGAGCCCGGATCCGACGACGGCTTCACCCGCTGGCAGTTCCTCGACGACGCGCTCACGATCGGCGGCCACCATCCGGTGCACCGCGTGATCGCGCCCACGGTCGCGCCCCCCGTGAAGGTCGAGTAGCGCGGACGCGCGGTCACGGCAGCACCGACGCCGTGGCGATCGTCCACGCGGTCCCACCGACCTGATCGCGCACGACGACGACGACGTGGCCTTCGGCGCCGCGCACCGGATCGAGCCGGGCCTCCGCGCGGGTGTAGCCGGTGAGGTCGCCGACCGACGAGAACCACCGGTACGACAGCGCCGCGACGCTCGGCGCCACCGCGAGGGCGGCGTCGCGACCCGGCGTCATCACCAGCGCGCCGACCGCGCCGTCGAGCGTGATCGCAGGCGCGGCGGGGTTGTCGGCGCGGGTGCCCAGCGCGAGCGTCTTCTGGGCCGGGAGCACGCCATCGACGGTCGCGATCGTCAGCGCGAGCGGCACCACGACGTCGGCGCCGTCGGCCACGCCCAAGGCGACGCGCAGCGCGGTGAGCTGCGCGGCGGTCGGCGCGGTGGCGAACCAGCCGTCGTCGTCGCGGCCGACCGTCACCCCGATCACCGCCTCGACGGTGACGGTCGCCGGGTCGGCGATCCGCGGCTGCGCCGACGAGTCGGTGACGAGCACGTCGATGCGGGCGCGGTCCTCGGGCGCCAGCGCCGGCGGATCGATCCGCACCGCCATCACCCGCGCGTGGTCGAGATCGAAGGGCTGGGGGACGTCGTCGCACCCGACCAGCAGGCACGCCGCGATCACGAGCGCCCTCACAGCTCACCTCGCACGCCGAAGGACGGGATGATCGGCAAGGTCGTGACCGCGGTCCGCCGCGTGTAGTCGAAGTTGTACTGGTAGTCGATCGCGGCGGCGTTGACGTACACGTTGCTGACGTCGAGATACGCCGACAGCCGCCACCGCGCGAACGTCCACGTCCGATCGATCCGCAGATCGAGCTGGTGCTGGAGGTCGACGCGGCGCGAGTTGAGCTCGCCGTACGGTGAGCCCGGGCGCGAGGCGCTGCTC
>JAYTAJ010000691.1:0-1504 GCA_043737575.1 Myxococcales bacterium
GAGCTGCACCTGCTGGCGGGCGCGACCGTGATGGGGCTGTGGTCGACCGGCTCGTACTGCGTCGACGTCGACGGCAACGGCCGCGACTGTCCCGACGACGGCACCGCGGCGCCGATCGACGCGCAGGCCGACGTGATCGTCGCGGCGGGCCGGGCCGGCATCGCGCTCGATCTGTTTCGCGGCCGCGCGTCGGTGTTCCACGGCGGCCGCGTCGAGCTGAGCGTGCTCGCGGGCACGATGCCGCGGATCGTCAACGGCGAGAAGGACGGCAGCGAGACCTACGCGAGCGGCGGCCTGATGTTGACGCTCGGCCTCGGCGGCGAGTGATCACATCCGCAGCGCTTGCTCGAAGTAGTCGAGGTCGAGCGCGACGGCGCGCGCGATCGCCGGATCGACCGCCTTGCTGCGGACCAGCGCGGCGAGGCTCTTCTCGAGCGGGATCATGCCGGCGTCGCGGCCCAGCTGGATGTGCGTGCCGAGCATCTGCAGCTCGTTCTTGCGGATGAGCGCGGTGACCGCGGGCGTGATCGGCACGCGCTCGATCGCGACCGCGCGGCCGCCGATGCGGGTCGGCACCAGGTACTGCGTGACGACGCAACGCAGGACCGCGGCGAGCTGGCTGCGGGCCTGGTGCTGCTGGTTCTCGGCGTAGGCGTCGATCAGGCGATCGATCGCGACGCCGGCGCCGGGGGCGTGGACGGTGCCGAGCACGAGGTGGCCGGTCTCGGCGGCGGTGAGCGCGATCGAGATGGTCTCGCGATCGCGGAGCTCGCCGACCACGATCACGTCGGGCGCCTCGCGCAACGCGGCGCGCAGGCCGTCGGCGAACGACGGCGTGTGGCGGCCGATCTCGCGCTGGTGGATCATGCAGCGCTCGGGCGTGTGCAGGTACTCGATCGGATCTTCGAGCGTGACGATGTGGCGGGCCCGGGTCCGGTTGAGGTGCGCGATCAGCGCGACCAGCGTGGTCGACTTGCCCGACCCGGTCGGGCCGGCGATCAAGACCAGGCCGGAGCGGTAGTGCGCGAGCGTGGCGAGATCCTCGGGCAGCCCGAGGCTGGCGACGGTGGGGACCTCGACGCGGACCAGACGCAGCGCGACGCCGAGGCCGCGCTCGTGGCGAAAGCCGTGGCCGCGCAGGCGTTGCCCGACCAGGGTCGCGCCGAAGTCGACGACGCCGTGCTCGACCAGGGCACGCGCGACCTCGGGGCCGGCCAGGCTCTCGATCATGCCGTGCAGCTCGTCGTCGTTGGGGGCGTGATCGTCGAGCTCGACCAGGCTGCCGTCGATGCGCAGCCGCGGCGCCAGCCCGGACGACAGCAGCAGATCCGACGCGCGGCGCTCGGCGGCGGTGATCACCAGCGCCGCGATCACCGACGCGTGGGGCGACGAGCCCGGCGACCGCGCGCTGGCCTCGCGCGGCAGCGGCAGCGGCGCCGAGTGCGGCGTCTTGGTGCGGGCGTGGACCGGCGACGAGATCGAGTACTCGGTCGGCGGCACCGTC
>JAYTAJ010000692.1:0-8323 GCA_043737575.1 Myxococcales bacterium
CATTAGCGTTGAGTTGTTTTACGCTGTCAGCACGGTGCCGCGCAGCGCGTCGACCCGGGCCCGCAGCCGCGACGGTCCCAGCGGCTCGCCCGCGCCACCGCCGCCGCCGTTGCCGGCGAAGAGCTGGATGTCGAAGTCCGAGGCGCCGACACCTTCGGACGCCGCCAGGCGGATCGGATACCAGCCGGCGGCGGCGGCGGTGAAGGCGCCGGTCGAGAAGCCCTGGGTGGCAGAGACCACCCGCACGAACTCACCGCCCGGATTGGCGACCTCGACGAAGCCGGCGTCGTCGACGTCGATCAAGAAGGTGGTGGCGCCGGCCTCGAGCCAGACGTCGCCCTCGGCCCAGTAGGTCCACGAGTCGCCGGAGTCGAGGCCGACCCCGAACGGGTCGCCGCTCAGCGACCGGGTCATGAAGCCGGTGCCGGCCGCGCCCCCGGTGGTGACCTGGGCCCAGGTCGCCTCGAGCGCGTTGGTGAAGCGCTGGGTGTTGGCGGCGTGGGCGACCAGGCCCCCGGCGTGAAAGGCCGCCGGCGCCAGGGCGCCCCACGGCTCGATCACCAGCGCCTCCTGCACGGTGCCCTGGATCATGAAGTCGGCGGCGGTGTCGTCGCGCAGCGTGACGATGCGGTTGCCGCCGTCGTCGATCACCGCGGCATCGGGATCACCGGGATCGCCGCCAGGATGGAACCCACAACCCGCGGCGGCGGTGACGAGCCCGGCGGCGACGCGGAGCGACATGGGCCATTGTTCACGCGTCGAGGTCACGCTGACAACGGCGAATGCACGTCAGCCTCACGTGACGTCGGCGCGGTGAGCGCGCTCACGATTCCCACGCCGTCCGGTGTGGCAACGGTCGGCAACCGCGACACGGCGGTCGCGCTTCGTGCCAGCGTCGGGCATGGCGAAGCCTCCGCCGCTGACGGCACCGGAGTTGCTAATCCTCGGGTCATGGATGCTGCGACGCTGGTGGGCGGATTCGCGTCGGTGGCCTCGATCGTCAGTTACGCCCCGCAGGCGTACCGCATCATCAAGACCCGCGACACCAAGGGCCTGTCACCGGTGGCGTACGCGCTCACCGTGTGCGCGTTCGCCCTGTGGGCGGGCTACGGCGTGCTCATCGGCAGCTGGCCCATCACCGTCACCAACGCCATCTGCCTGGTGTTCGCCAGCTTCATCCTCACCATGAAGCTGTTGCCGCGCCGCAAGCGCGATGAGGTGGCCGACGTGCTCGATCCCGCGGTCGACAGTTGACGTGTCAGGATGGCGGCCATGCCGACCATCGTGCTGCACCAGTGGGAGATGTCGCCGTTCTGCAACAAGGTGCGGCGGGTGTTGCGCCACAAGGGCTTGGCCTACGAGGTCGTCGACTACAACGGCCTCCTGGCCCGGCGCGCCGGCAAGCTGTCGAAGGCGGGGACGCTGCCGGTGATGGACTACGACGGCGAGCGCATCCCGGACTCGTCGGCGATCACCCGGTTCCTCGACCAGCGTCATCCCACGCCGCCGCTCTATCCCGCCGACCCCGAGGCGCGGGCCATGGCCCACGTGTGGGAGGACTGGGCGGCGCAGTCGCTCTACTTCTTCGAGATCTACTTCCGCATGCTGATCCCGGAGGCGCGCGACAAGGCGCTGGCGCTGATCACCCGCGGACGGCCGGCGTACGAGCGGCCGATCATCAACGCGGTGCTCAAGAGCCGGTATCCCAAGAAGCTGCGGGCCCAGGGCCTGGGCCGGCTGCCGCCCGAGGAGGTCGAGCGCCAGTTCTTCGAGCACCTCGACGCGCTCGACAGCTTGCTCGGCAAGCGGCGCTGGCTCGCCGGCGACGCCCTCAGCATCGCCGACCTCTCGGTGGCGGCGCAGATCGACGAGGTCGT
Organism: Myxococcales bacterium; assembly: GCA_043737575.1. Lineage (GTDB taxonomy): Bacteria > Myxococcota_A > Polyangia > Haliangiales > Haliangiaceae > UBA2376. The sequence goes on from JAYTAJ010000692.1 coordinate 1,878, forward strand.
CCGCACCAGCAACCTGGCCGACCGGATCCGCCAGCGCACCCACGTGGCGGGCTGGCTCGAGCGCACCTAGCGATAGGCGTTGAGCGCGGCGGGATCGAGGTCGGCGATCACCAGGGCATCGCCGGCCGACGGCTCGCGCACCTGCACGCTGCCGTCGGGGCGCCACACCCCGCTGCCGCCGATCGAGAGGTGGCCGCCAGGGGTGCCGGCGTGGTTGGCCAGGGCGGCGAACATGCGGTGGTCCATGGCGCGGGCGCCGAGGTGGAGATCGACCCGACGCTCCTCGCCGACGACGTAGAGCGCCGACACCAGGTACAGCTCGGCGCCGAGGCTGGCCGCGGCGTCGGCGTGACGGGGCCGGGCGGCGTCGAAGCAGATCGCGACCGCGACCCGCCAGCCGTGCAGCGCGAAGGGCGGCGCCGCCTCGCCGGGCGCGAACAGGTGGGCCTCCGAGGCGTGGACGTGGACCTTGTCCGAGACGTGCATTGCGCCGCTGCCGTCGATGATCAAGGCCGCGATGCGGTTGTCGCCGCCGCCGGCGCGCATAGGCGCGCCCAGCACCGCGGTGACCTGGGCGTCGGCGCAGGCGCGGCGGACGGGGTCGAGCCGGGCGTCGTCGCGGGTCACCCACGCCGCCGGCGTGGCCTCGAGCAGCGGCAGCTCGTAGCCGGTCAGCGACAGCTCGGGGAACAACACCAGCGCGGCGCCGCGCTCGCGCGCCGTGGCCACCGTGCGGGCCGAGGCGGCGGCGTTGGCGACGACGTCGCCGGGGCTCGACAAGGCTTGCGCGATCGCGAGACGAAGCGGGGGGCCGGGCATGGCCCCGAGCCTACCCGGAGATCACACCAGCTCGTCGAGGAACTGCTGGGCCTCGGCGAACGCCGGGTCCTCGCGCAGCGCCTTCTTGGCCCACAGCTCGGCCTTGGCCCGGTTGCCGCGGGCGTGCTCGATCTTGGCTTCCCACAAGAGCGCCATGGGCCGCGTGATCGGCTGCGGGTTGTCCATCAAGGTGATGGCGCGCAGCGGCTTGAGCGCCAGCTCGTAGTCGCCGATCTCGGTGGCGAGCTGGGCCAGCTCGGCCGCGACCTCCGCGTTCTTGCGATCGACGTCGAAGGCCTTCTTCAGCCAGTTGATCTGACCGTCCTTGTCCCCGAGCATGCCGGCGACGCGGCCCATCCGCTGCTGCATCGTCGCCAGCTCGGGCGAGCGCTTCTTCTGCGCCGCGATCGCATCCTCGAGGACCTTGGCCGCCTCCTGGGTCTGACCCGAGCCGATCAGCACGTCGACGTGCAGCATCGCCGCGCCGTGATCCTCGGGCGCCAGGGCCGAGGCGCGCCCCGCGGGGATCGCCGCGGCGGCAGCATCGCCCGCCGAGTACAGGAGCAGCTCGGCGGCGCGCTTGTAGCTGGCGAAGCGCTGCGCGGTGTCGGTGCCGAGGTCGGCGTCGGCGATGAGGATCGCGGCGAGCTCGCGGTGCGCGCCCGACGCCTCGTACAGCTCGCGCAGCTTGGCGCGCAGCGGCTCCGCCGACGGCTGGGCCTGATGCACCATCTCGAGCACCGCGATCGCCTCGGCCGGACGCTCGGCGCGGCCCGCGGCTTCGCCGACGTCGAGGGCGGCCTGGACCTGAGCCTCGCCCGACACGATGTACGCGAGGCGAGTGCAGGCGGCGACGACGCCGTCCCAGTGCTCGATCGCCGCGTCCATGTCGCGCAAGAGGTAGAGCGGATCGGGATCGCTCGGCGACCGCTCGATCCAGCCGATCAACAGATCGCGCGCCCGCTCGGTGTCGCCGTGCTCCGACAACAGCGCCGACAGCCGCAAGGTCGCGGCGCGCTCGGCCTCGAGATCGCTGGCGTCGACCGCGCGCTGGCGCGCTCGCTCGAGGCCGTCGGACAGGGCCGCGGCGCTGCGCGCCCGATCGAAGCGATACGCCTCGTCGAGATCGACCACCGCGCGATCCTGGTTGCCGAGCTGCTGCTGCAGGCTCGCACGCAACAGCAGCAGATCGACGCGGCTCGCGCCGACGATGAACGGCTCGTCGCCATCCAGCGCGGCGTCGATCGCCGCGACCGCGGCCGGGTGCTCACCACCCGCGGCGCAGGCCGCGGCCAGCTCGGCGACCAGCTCGGGCGCGCGCGGCGCCCGCTTGACCGCGGCGCGCAGCGCGTCGGCGGCCGCGAGCGGCTGGCCGAGGAAGCCGGTGTAGGTCGCGGCGGCCTCGCGCAGGCGCGACACCGCGGTGGCGTCGTCGTCGATGCGGCCGGCGTCGGCGATCATCAGCTTCGCCAGCGGCTGCCACAGCTGGGCGTCGCGGTAGTGCTGCTCGAGGCGATCGTGGATCGCCGCGTCGCCGGGCGCGGCGCGGTGGCCGACCTCGAGGACGCGCTGGACGCTGGCCCAGTCCGCGGCCTCCTGGTACGCGCCCGCGAGGTGCCACGCGATCGCCGGCGCGCGATCCGGGCTCTCGACCGCGAGCAGGCGCTCCATGAGCGTCGCCGCCTCGAGCGGATCGTCGTCGGCGCCGAGGGTCGCGACCGCGCGCCGCAAGATCTCGCGATCGTCGGGCGCGACCGCGAGGGCGCCGCGGTAGACCTTGGCGCTCGCGACCCCGGTCGCCTCGAGCTGCGCGCCGAGCCGCAGCGCGACGTCGACGGTCGACGCCGGGTTGCCGCGCTTCACCGCGTCGTCGAAGCGCGACCACAAGAACTCGGCGAGGCCGTCGTCGTCGCCCTGACCGCGCAGGGTCCGCTCGAGCAGGCCCGCGGCCTCGAGATCGTCGGGATCGTCGCGCAGCGCGTCGCGCAGCACGTCGATCGCGTCGTGGGGACGCTTGAGGCCGTCGATCAGGTATCCGGCGTGGGCGCGGCGCAGCTGGTTCTTGTCGCCGGCCGCCGCGAGGTGCGGCAGCGTCGACGAGATCACGCTGGCGAGGCGATCGCCATCGCCGGTCCGCTGGTACAGCGCGACCAGCGGCTCCCACACCGCGCGCTCGGCCGGGCTGCGCTCGCGCAACAGCTCGTACATCTCGGCGGCGAGGCCCGGGTTGCGCACGCCACCGGCGCCATCGGCGGCGGCGGCCGCCGCGGCGAGGCGGCCGATCAGCGGCTCGACGGTCGCGGGGTCGGCGGCGCCGACCACCTCGTAGATCAGCTCGCGCGCGCCCGCGAGATCGCCCGCGGCGATCCGGACGTCGGCGAGAGCGATCACCGCCCACACCGCGCTGGCGACCCCGTCGGTCGAGCTGCGCGCGGCCTCGACCGCGCGGCCGAGCAGCGCGTCGGCGCGCGCGGCCTGATCGAGATCGACCGCGATGTCGACCGCCTCGCGGATCTGCGCTGGCGTCGCGTTGGGCAGCTGCGCGCGCTTCTCGAGGAAGTCGAGCAGGAGCTCGCTGTCGCCGCCGTTGCGCGCGACCCGCTCGTACAGCGTCATCACCCGCGGCTCGCCGGGCTCGGTCGACGACGCGGCCTTCAGCACGCGCCCGGCCTGGGCCCAGCGCGGCTCAGCGGCGAACGCCTTCTCGATCAGCTCGATGCCCTGCGAGCGCCGCGCGGGCGACGCGATGAAGATCTCGGCGAGGCGATACAGCGCGTCGATCTGCGCCGCCGACGGCTCGCCGCCATCGGCGCCCGCGAGGCGCAGCATGTTGTCGAGCGAGCGAGCCTGCTCGTCGTTGTCGCCGAGCGCACCCGCGACCCGGGCCTGGGCGTAGTAGGCCTCGGCCAGGCGCTCGCCCAGCATCTCGACGCGGCGGTACAAGGCCGCGGCGCCGCGCAGATCGCCGGCGTCGTGCTCGAGCGCCTCGCCCGCGCGCAGGAGCAGCGCCGCGACCAGCGGCGGATCGTCCTTGCGCCGCAGCCGATCGGCGAGGGTCTCGGTCGCCTCGACGAACTTCTTGGTCTCGCCGGTCTTGGCGGCGAGGATGCGGGCCTTGTCGTGCAGATCGAGGCGCGCGGTGGCGTGACCGATCGCCTTGATCATCGCGTCGAGCGCGTCGCCCGATCGCCCGAGGTTGGTGTCGAGGACCTCGGCCATGTCGTGGAACAGCCGGGCCTGGCTGGCGTGCTCGCCGTGCTGGCTCGACTGCAGCTGCGCGAGGCGCAGCTCGAGGACGCGCAACAAGATGTCGGCCTGGCCGTGGGCGATCAGGCTGCGGCGCAGGCGCCGGACCTCGACGTCGGACTGCACCGCCGCGTCGATCGCGCTCTCGAGCAGCTCCTTGGCTTGATCGTGCTCGCCGCGCGCCGCCGACACCGCCGACAGCTCGTACAGGACCTCGCTCTGACCGACCGCGGCCTCGTCGTCGCCGGGCGGCAGGCGGCGCACCACCAGGAGCAGCGAGCGGTACGAGCGCTCGGCCTTGTCGACCTGACCGGCCTGGCGGAACAGCTCCGCCAGCTCGCGCTGGATGCGCGCGTTGTTGACGTCCATGCGCGACGCCTGCTCCATCTCGGTCATCGCCTCGTCGAGCTTGCCCTCGGCCTGGGCGACCTTGGCGAGCTCGACGTGGAGCGCGGCGCGCTCGGGGGCGCGGCGGCGGCCGAAGCCCTCGATCAGCTCGACGAGGATCGCGCGGGCCTCGGGCAAGCGGCCGGCGACGCGGAGCCCGGTCGCGAGCTGCGCCCGCAGCTCCTTGTCGGTCGGATCGACCGCGAGGGCGCGCTCGAGGGCGGGGATCGCCTTGGCCGGCGCGTTGAGCTTGTCGGTGTAGATCGCGGCGGCCTCGCGCGCGAGCTCGCGCGAGCGACCGTCGTCGCCGAACATGCCGAGCGAGCGGGTGAGGTGACGCGCGAGCGGCTCCCACTGCTGGGCGTTGCGGTAGAGATCGGCGAGCATGAGGCGCAGCTCGGGCGCGTGCTCGCGATCGTCGAGGTTGCCCTCGATCGCGGAGATCGCGCGCTCGGCTTGATCGGCGGCGAGGTGGGCCTTCGCGAGCTGATGCACGACCGCGACGCGCTCGGGCCCGGCCAGCGTCGACAGCAGGCTCTCGATCCACGGCACGGCCTGGGCCGGCTGACCGCGGTTGGTCTGGAGCCGCGCCAGCGCGCGGAACGACTCGGGGGTCGGCGCCAGCGTGACGACGCGGCGATGGCCTGCGATCGCGCGCTCGACCTCACCGGTGTCGCGCTCGGCGACGCCCGCGAACCGCGCCCACAGCCGCGCGCCCTTGGCGGCGTCGCCGCCCTGCTCGAGCCGACCGGCCTGCTCCTCGAGCAGATCGGCCAGCGCCTTGTGCTGACCCTTGCCCGCGAGGAACGTCGCGACCGCCTCGATCGAGGCGTCGTGGCCAGGCTCGTCGGCGAGGTTGGCGGTGAGCGCCTCGAGGCGGCCGCCCTTCTCCTCGACGAGGCCGACCAGCCGCGCGATATCGAGGCGCAGCTCGAGCTTGCGCGCCGGATCGGTCGCGCGGCCGAGCTGGAGCTGGCGCAGGCCGAGCAGCTCGGCGACGCGGCCCTCGGCGTCGAGGAGTCCGGCCAGGCGATCGATGATCTCGAGATCTCCCGCGCTGTCGGCCAGGACGCCGCGGTACATGTCGATCGCGGCGCTGTTGTCGTTCAGATCGCTGGCCGCCATCGCCGCGGCGCGCAGCCGCAGCTCGCGCCGCACCGCGACGTCGAACGGCAGGCGCGCCGACTCGACCAGCAGATCGACCGCGGCGCGCGGCCGGCCGGCGCTGCGATGCAGCTCGACCAGGCCATCGAGGGCCCAGCGCACCACGGCTTCGGCGGGGCGTGCCGACTGGATCGCGGTGGCGCCGCGCCACGCCGAGGTCGCGCGGCCGAGCACCTGGCCGAGGATCGTCAGCGACGCGTCGCGATCGGTGATGCGACTCGCGGTGTCGGCGGCCTCGACCAGCACGTCGAGATCGCGGGGGTCGGCGTCGGCGAGGCGACGCAGCACGTCGAGCAGCGGCGCGCTCGGCCCGGCCGCGCGCAGCAGCTCGGCGAGGGCACGCAGCGCGTCGGCGCGATCGCCCGCCGCCGCGAGCGCCTTGTTGTAGGCCGCGATCGCGGCGGCGCGATCGCCGCGCTGATCGCGGTGCCACACCGCGAGGCGCGTCCACAGCGCGCCCGCGACCGCCGCGGGCAGCGGCGACTTCGCCGCCGCGTCCTCGAGCGCCGACGCCAGCAGATCGATCGCGGGCGGCCCCGCGGCGCGCGCCGCGTGCTCGAGCTGACCGAGCAGTGCGTCATCGAGCCGCTCCTTCACGGCCGCGTGACGGATCAGCGCCGCCGCGGCGTCGCCCCACTGACCGCGGGCCGGGCCGAGGCGGACGATGCCGCCGACGCTGGCGACGTGGCCGGCGTCGTGGTGATGCACCGCCGCCAGCTCGGCGAGGGCGCCCGCGGGATCGCCGAGCTGATGCTCGAGCACGCCGCCGCGGACCATGCGCAGGCGCGCGACCTCGTTGGCGTCGTCGCCGAGCGCGGTGATCGCCGCGG
>JAYTAJ010000693.1:0-3654 GCA_043737575.1 Myxococcales bacterium
GATCTCGAGCGCGATCTGACGGCGATCGTCGCGGGCGCCGAGCTGGTGACGGTGGTCAGCTCGGGTGGCGGCGATCCCGAGCGGCTCGAGCGAGTGCGGCGCGCGGTGACCGCGACCGCGACCGCGCGGTGGATCGCGCTGCCGGGGAGCGCGGCGTGGAACTCCGACGACGCGCTCAACGCGTCGATCGTCCCGATGGACATCGTGTCGGCGGTCGTCGCGCGGATCGAGGAGACCATCCCGTGATCGACGACGCCGCCGCCGACCTGTTCGACGCGATCGCGGTGCCGCCGTCGGCGGCCGCGGCGGATCACCGCGACGCGGTCGCGCTCGAGCCAGCCGACGCGGCGGTGATCGATGCGCTGGCGGCGCGGCACGGCGTCAGCGCCGAGGCGATCGGCGCGGCGGCGTGGGCGCTGCTCCTGGCGCGGCTGGTCGGGGCGTCGCGGGCGCGGGTCGGATGGGCGCGCGAGGGTGAGCCGAAGGCGATCGAGATCGCGATCGGCGCCGACGTCAGCGCCAGTGACTGGCTGCGCGCGGCGACCGCGACCGCGACCGCGGCGACGGCCGATGCCGACAGCGGGTGGAGCGCGTCGGTCGACGGCGTCGCCCTGGGGTGGCAGCGTCGCGACGGCGGCGTGATCGCGAGCTTCGCCGCGGCGCGGATCGATCGCGCGTCGGTCGTGCGCCTGGCCCAGCTGTTCGGCGTCGTGCTGCGCGGCCTCGCCGCCACCGACGCGCGGCTCGACGACGTCGGCCCGCTCACCGCCGACGATCGCGAGCGCGTGCTCGTCACCTGGAACCGCACCGCGGTCCGCTACCGACCCGAGGCCACCGTCCACGCGCTGTTCCGCGAGCAGGCGGCGGCGACGCCGGATCGCGTCGCGCTGGTGTGGGACGGCGGCCAGCTCGACTACGCGGCGCTCGATCGCGCCTCCGACGCGCTGGCCGAGCGGCTGATCGCCGCCGGGGTCGGCACCGACGCCGTCGTCGCGCTGTGCCTCGAGCGCTCGCCCGAGGCGGTGGTCGCCGCGCTCGCGATCTGGAAGGCTGGCGGCGCGTACCTGCCGCTCGATCCCGACTATCCGATCGAGCGCCTCGCGTTCACGATCGGCGACGCGGGCGCCGACGTGCTGATCACGCGGCGGGCCCGGCTCGGCGCCCTCGCGACCCTGGCGGCGCGCACGATCGTGATCGACGACGACGACGTGCTGGCGTCGTCGAGCCGCGCCAACGTCCCGCGAGTCGAGCGCGCGACGCCGACCACGCGCGCCTACGTCATGTACACGTCGGGCTCGACCGGGACGCCCAAGGGCGTGCAGATCGAGCATCGCTCGATCGTCCGCCTGGTCGGCGCCGTCGGCTACGTGCGGCTCGACGCCGACACCCGCTTCCTCCACGCCGCGCCGCTCGGCTTCGACGCGTCGACGCTCGAGCTGTGGGGGCCGCTGGTCCACGGCGGCGCGGTCGTCGTCTACCGCGATCCGGTGCCGACCGGCCGCGGCCTGGCGCGCGCGATCGCCGCGCACGACGTCACCACCGCGTGGCTCACCGCGGCGCTGTTCAACTCGATCGTCGACGAGGATCCCCGGCTGCTCGCGGGCCTGCGCCAGCTCTACACCGGCGGCGAGGCGCTGTCGCCGAGCCATATCCGCCGCGCCCTCGCCGCGCTGCCCGACACCGAGCTGCACAACGGCTACGGCCCGACCGAGTGCACGACGTTCACGACCACGTTCGCGATCCCGCGCGACACGCCCGAGGACGCCCGCGCGATCCCGATCGGCCGGCCGATCGCCGACACCCAGTGCTACGTGCTCGACCGCGCGCGCACGCCGGTCCCGGTCGGGATCGTCGGCGAGCTGTACGTCGGCGGCCTCGGGGTCGCCCGCGGCTACCTGGCGCGGCCCGAGCTCGACGCCGAGCGCTTCGTCGACGATCGGTTCGGCGGCGGCGGCCGGCTGTACCGCACCGGCGATCGGGTGCGCTGGCGCGACGACGGCACCCTCGACTTCGTCGGCCGCGCCGATCACCAGATCAAGCTGCGCGGCTTCCGCATCGAGCTCGGCGAGATCGAGGCGCGGCTCGGCGAGCTACCCGAGGTCGCGGCGTGCGCGGTCGTGGTGCGCGACGACGGCCCGACCGGCAAGCGGCTGATCGCCTACGTCGTGGCGAGCGGCGACGCGGTGTCGCCACCGGCCGTGCGCACCGCGCTGGCGCGCACGCTGCCCGACTTCATGGTGCCGACGCGCTACGTCACGCTCGCGGCGCTGCCGGTCACGACCAACGGCAAGCTCGATCGCGCGGCGCTGCCCGCGCCGAGCGCCGATCGCCCCGAGCTGGCGCAGCCGTACCGCGCGCCCAGCGGCGACGCCGAGGCGGCGATCGCGCGCGCCTTCGCCGAGACCCTCGGCCTCGATCGGGTCGGCGCCCTCGACGGCTTCTTCGAGCTGGGCGGTAACTCGCTCCTGTCCTTGCAGTTGCTCGCGCGGCTGCGCGACGCCGGCCTGCCTGAGATCTCGCCCGCGATCTTCTTCGCCGCACCGAGCCCCGCCGCCCTGGCCCGCGCGCTCGCGGGCGACGCGACCACGCTCCCCACCGCGCGGACGCCGCGTCGCGCCGCCGACGCGCGCGAGCCGATCGCGGTGATCGGCATGGCCGGCCGCTTCCCGGGCGCCGCCGACGTCGACGCGTTCTGGCAGAACCTGTGCGCGGGCCGCGAGTCGATCCGCTTCTTCACGCTCGATGAGCTCGACCCCAGCGTGCCCGCGGCCCACCGCGGCGATCCGGCCTACGTCCGCGCCCGCGGCGTCCTCGACGACGTCGAGCGGTTCGACGCGGCGTTCTTCGGCATCTCGCCGCTGGAGGCGTCGCTGATCGATCCGCAGCACCGCCACTTCCTCGAGGTCGCGTGGCACGCGCTCGAGCATGCCGGCCACGTCCCCGAGACCGCACCCGGACCGATCGGGATCTTCGGCGGCATGTACAACGCGACGTACTACCAGCGCCACCTGATGCCGCGGCCCGACGTCACCTGCCGCCTCGGTGAGCTGCAGGTGATGCTCGGCAACGAGAAGGACTACGTCACCAGCCGCGTCGCCCACAAGCTCGGGCTGACCGGGCCCGCGGTCGCGGTCCACACCGCGTGCTCGACGTCCTTGGTCGCGACCGCGATGGCGATGGACAGCCTGCGCAGCGGCGCGTGCGATCTCGCGCTCGCCGGTGGCGTCGCGATCACGTGTCCGCCCGCGAGCGGCTACTTCCATCAGGACGGATCGATGGCGTCGCCCGACGGCCACACCCGCACCTTCGACGCCCAGGCCGGCGGCACCGTGTTCTCCGACGGCGTCGCGGTGGTGGTGCTGCGTCGCCTCGCCGACGCGATGGCCGACGGCGATCCGATCTACGCGGTGCTGCTCGGCGCCGCGGTCAACAACGACGGCAGCGAGCGCGCCAGCTTCACCGCGCCGAGCCCCGAGGGCCAGGCCGCGGTGATCGCCGCGGCTCACGACAACGCCGGCATCGACGCCCGCAGCCTGTCGTACGTCGAGGCCCACGGCACCGCGACCCCGCTCGGCGATCCGATCGAGATCGAGGGCCTGTCGCGCGCGTTCCGTCGCCACACCGACGATCGCGGCTTCTGCGCGATCGGCTCGC
>JAYTAJ010000694.1:0-3653 GCA_043737575.1 Myxococcales bacterium
GGCGGTGGTCGCGGCGCTGGCGAGCTGCCACATGCTGTTCTTCCTCGCGCTGGCGGCCAAGCGCGGGCTGGTGCTCGATCGCTACGAGGACGCGCCCCACGGCGTGCTCGAGACCAGGGACGGCGCGGCGTGGCTGACCACGATCACGCTCGAGCCGAAGCTGACGTGGCACGGCGACCCGCCGGCCGCGGCGGTGATCGACGAGCTGCACCACGAGGCCCACCAGCGCTGCTACATCAGCAACAGCTTGAAGAGCGAGGTGGTGATCAAGACGTGAGCCGCCGCGACAACGCCGAGCATCGCTGCCCGCGCTGCCGCATGCTCGGCGACCTGTGCGTGTGCGCGCTGCTGCCGTCGCCGCCGCTGGTGACGCGGACGCGCCTGCTGCTGTTCATCCACCGCTACGAGGCGCGCAAGCCGACCAACACCGGGCTCCTCGCCGCCGAGTGCCTCGCCCACGGCACCGTGATCATCCGCGGCCGCGAGGATCGCCCCGATCCGCCGTTCGTCGCGCCGCCCGACGCGCGGCCGGTGCTGCTGTTCCCCGCCGACGACGCGGTGGCGCTGGCGCCGACCGACGAGCCGATCACGCTGATCGTCCCCGACGGGACCTGGCGCCAGGCGTCGCGGGTCCGCAACCGCGTTCCCGGCCTGCGCGACGTGCCGTGCGTGACCTTGCCGCCCGGCCCGCCCTCGCAGTACCAGCTGCGCAGCGAGCCGCGCGAGGGCGGTCTCGCGACGATCGAGGCGATCGCCCGCGCCTTCGCGATCCTCGGCGAGCCCGAGGCGAGCGCGGCGATGGAGCGGGTGTTCCGCGCGGTGGTCGAGCGCACGCTGTGGTCGCGCGGCGTGCTGTCGGCGGCCGAGGTCACGACCGGGCTGCCGCCGGGCGTCGCGCGCCACGATCCGCGGCGACGCCCGCTACCCAGCGAGTAGCGCGGGCAGGACCTCGCCGGCCTTGCCGAGGACGACCTGATCGAACTCGTCGGCGTTGGCCGGCCGCTCGAGACCGACGTAGATGGATCGCACCCGCTCGCCCTGGGACCGGCGATACGACATCTCGCCGACCAGCCCCGCGGCGGGATAGACGACGCCCGAGCTGCCGACGCACAGGAACACGTCGGCGCGCTGGACCCGCCGCTTGATCGCGTGCATCTCGAACGGCACCTCGCCGAACCAGACGATGTGCGGCCGCTGCAACGCGCCGCACCCGCAGCGCGGCAGCGGCGGAAAGTCGTGGCGATCGTCGGCGAACGGCGCGGCGTCGCACGCCGAGCAGCGGGTCTTCATCAGCTCGCCGTGCATGTGCGTGACCCGGGTCGAGCCCGCGGCCTCGTGCAGCCCGTCGACGTTCTGGGTGCACAGGAAGAACCGATCGCCGAGCCGCGCCTCGAGGGCGGCGAGGGCGCGGTGGGCGGCGTTGGGCTGCACCGTCAGCGCCTGGGCCCGGCGCTGCGCGTAGAACCGCCACACCACCGCGGGGTCGCGCTCGAAGCCCTCGGGCGACGCGACGTCCTCGACGCGATGGTTCTCCCACAGGCCGTTGGCGTCGCGGAACGTCGCGATGCCGCTCTCGGCGCTGATGCCGGCGCCGGTGAGCACGAAGACGTCGCTGGTCGATTCGATCATCGCGGGTGACGATACACGCTGGCCTCGCGGCGCCGCAGCCGGCACGATGGGGGCGTGAAAGATCTTCCGCCCTGCGGCCTGTACCGCACCGTCGCGCCGATCGGCGACGTCGAGACCGGACGCCTCGTCTACTTCCACAACCACGGCAACCCGGGACCGGGCGTGTACTTCCCCGAGCGGTGGAGCCACAACCGCGCCCACTTCACGCCGCGCGGCACGACGGTGCCGCCCGACTTCGATCCGAAGGCGCTGCGGTCGCTGCCGGCCGAGGGCTTCTACCGCGTCACCACCGCGTTCTTCTGCTGCGCGAAGAAGTGCAAGCGGTTCGAGCCCGAGGCGATGGTGCAGCTCGGCTACAACGGCGCCGGCCGCGCGCTGTTGTTCCTGCCCGAGCTGGTGGCGGGCGCGATCACCGTGCCCGAGACCGGCGCGCTGATCGACGACGGCGCGCTGGCGAACCTGGTCGCGCTCACGGTCGGCGAGCGCCGCAGCGAGGGCGGCGGCGGCGATCTGTCGCTGCCGCGCGGCATCGTCGTCCACTGATCGAGGTACAAGGAGGGCTTGTCCGATCACGCTCATCTCGACGCCGACCTCATCCGCCTCGGTGACGCGCTGGCCGACGCGACCCGCGAGCTCACGGGCGCCGCCACCGTCACCCGGGTCCGGGCGCTGCGCGACGACGCGATCGCGCTGCGCCACGGCCTGCTCGCGGGCGGCCGCGCCGCGTTCGCACAGACGATCGCCGCGCAGTCGCTCGATCAGCTCGAGGACGGCGCCCAGGTCTTCACCCACTGGTGTCACCTGATGAACGCGGCCGAGGAGCAAGAGCGCATCCGCACGCTGCGCGCCCGCGACGACGATCGCGACGGCCTGGCCGCGGGGGTGCGGGCCCTCGCCGCCGCGGGGGCGACCGCCGATGAGGTCGCGGCGCTGTTCGACCGCGCGCTGGTGATGCCGGTCATCACCGCGCACCCGACCGAGTCGCGGCGGCGATCGATCCTCGATCACCTCGGCGCAATCGGCGACGGCCTCGATCTGCTCGGTCGGCCGCTCGGCGGCCCGGCGCGGCGCGACGCCGAGGACGAACTGGGCGCCGAGGTGCTGGCGCTGCTCGGCACCGAGGAGGCGCGGGCGCGGCGGCCGACGCCCTACGACGAGATCGAGGTCGGGGTCGAGGTGTTCCGCCGCACCCTGTTCACCGTCACCGCCGACGTCTACGCCGATCTCGAGGACGCGCTGGCGGCGAGCTTCCCCGATCGCGCGTGGCGGCTGCCGTCGTTCTTCCGCTGGGGCACCTGGGTCGGCGGCGATCGCGACGGCAACCCCAACGTCACCGCCGACGTCACCCGCGCCGCGTTCGAGCGTCAGCGCACCGCGGTCCTGGGCCGCTACCTCGACGACGTCGCGATGCTCGGCCGGGTGCTGTCGGTGTCGGCGCGGCGCGGCGTCGATCCCGACGGCGTCGCGCGGCTCGAGCACAGCCTCGCCGCCGATCGCGATCGGCTGCCCGAGGTCGCGGCGCGGGCGCGCAGCCGCGCCGCCCACGAGCCGTGGCGCGAGAAGCTCTGGTACATGCACGCGCGGCTGCGCGCGACCCTGGCGCGCGGCGACGACGCCTACGTCGACGTCGCCGGCTACCTGCGCGATCTCGAGCTGCTCGCCGCCAGCCTGACCGTCGCCGGCTTCGGCCGCCTGGCGCGCAGCCACGTCCGCGGCTGCCAGCGCCGCGCCGAGGTCTTCGGCTTCCACCTCGCGACCGTCGACCTGCGGCAGCACTCGGCGGTCCACGAGCAGGTGGTCGGCGAGCTGCTCGCGATCGGCGGCCGCGCGAGCTACGCCGAGCTCGACGAGGCGGCGCGATGTCGCACGCTCGGCGAGGTGCTGGCGCGACCGATCCAGCCGGTCTGGGATCGCGCGGCGCGCAGCGACGTCGCGCAGGATCTGCTCGCGACCCTCGACATGGCCGGCCGCGCCTGTCGCGAGCTGGGCGAGCGCGCGTGCGAGCGCTACGTCATCAGCTTCGC
>JAYTAJ010000695.1:0-1504 GCA_043737575.1 Myxococcales bacterium
GCCCGGCTGTTCGCGGCGGTGCGCGAGATGATGGGCCGGCTGGCCGAGCGCGCGCCGCTGGTGCTCGCGATCGACGATCTGCAGTGGGCCGATCACGACAGCCGCGCGCTGCTGGCCGAGGTCTTGCGGTCGCCCGACGCGCCCGCGCTGCTCCTGGTCGCGACGGTGCGGCCCGAGGGCGCCGACAAGGCGGCGTCGATCGATCCCGGGCGGGTCCGGCGGGTCAAGCTCGCGCCGCTCGCGGCCGACGAGGCGCGGACCTTGGCCGAGCGGCTGTTGGCGCGCTCGGGCTCGACCACCCGCGCCGCCGATATCGCCCGCGAGGCCGGCGGCCATCCGTTCTTCATCGACGAGCTGGTCCGGTTCGCGCACGCTGGCGGCGGCCGCGACGCCAGCGGGCTCCGGCTCGACGAGGCGCTGGTCGCGCGGGTGGCGGCGCTGCCGAGCAACGCCCGCACGCTGATCGAGGTCGCCTCCGTCGCGGGCGGTCCGATCCGCCAGACCGTCGCCGCCCGGGCCGCGGCCCTCGCGCCCGCCGAGCTCGCGGGCGCGCTGGCGATGCTGCGGGCCGAGCGCCTGGTCCGCACCAGCGGCGCCCGCGGCGTCGACACCGTCGAGCCGTACCACGATCGCATCCGCGAGGCGGTGACCGCGCAGCTCGCCGCCGCGACCCGGCGCGGCTACCAGCACGAGCTGGCGGTCGCCCTCGAGGGCAGCGAGCTGCCGCCCGATCCCGAGATGCTGGCGGCGCACTGGCTCGGGGCCGGCGAGCGCGAGCGGGCCGCGACCTGGACCTTGCGCGCGGCCCAGGCCGCCGACGTCGCGCTGGCGTTCGATCGCGCGGCCCGGCTCTACCGCACCGCGCTGGGCCTGTTGACTGACACCCATCCCGAGCGTGGCAGTCTGACGATCCGGCTCGGCGACGCGCTGGTCAACGCCGGCCGCGGCAAGGAGGCGGCGGAGGCGTACCTCGGCGCCGCGGTCGGTGCGCCCGCGACCGAGCTGCTCGATCTGCGGCGCAAGGCCGCCGAGCAGCTGCTCAAGGCCGGCCACGTGAAGGAGGGCATCGCGACCTTGCGCGACGTGCTCGATCAGGTCGGCATCGACTACCCGACGACGCCGCGGCGCGCGCTGATGAGCTTCCTCATGACCCGCGTCAAGCTGCGCGTGCGCGGGCTCGGCTTTCGCGAGCGCCACGCCAGCCAGCTGTCGCCCGAGCTCTTGACGCGCATCGACGCCTGCTGGGGCGCGGCTGGCGGCTTCGCGGTGGTCGATCCGCTGCTCGGCGCGGCGCTGCAGGGCCGCCACCTCGAGCTCGCGCTCGGCGCCGGCGAGCCGTATCGGGTCGCGCGGGCGCTCGCCCTCGAGGCCGGCTACCTGTTCACGCTGGCGCCGTCGCGCCGCGGCTACGCCCGCGAGCTCCTCGCGCAGTCGCACGCGATGGCGACGCGGCTCGCGCATCCGCACGCGCTGGCGATGGCGACCGGCGCGGCCGGGATCGCGG
>JAYTAJ010000696.1:0-3652 GCA_043737575.1 Myxococcales bacterium
GTCCTTGTCGCCGGGCGAGGCCTCGATGCTCGACGCGACGTCGACGGCGTAGGGCGCGCACGCGAGGATCGCGTTGGCGACGTTGCGGGCGTCGAGGCCGCCGGCGAGGATGATGCGGTGACCGGCGGCGACCGCGCGGGCGGCGAGCGCGTGATCGAAGGGCTGGCCCGAGCCGCCGTGGCCGGGCGTCTTCGAGTCGAGGACGAAGGCGGCGGCTGGCCAGGTCGCGAGGACGTCGAGGTCGGCCTCGGTCTCGACCCCGACCGCGCGCCAGACCTCGTAGCCGCGGGCCGCGAGGTCGACGCCGAGCGCGGGCGGCTCGGCGCCGTGGAGCTGGATCACGTCGAGCTTGCACTTGTCGGCGATCGCCAGGATGTCGGCGATCGGCTGATCGACGAAGACGCCGACCGCGCGCACCGTCTTCGACGCGACCCGCGCCGCCTTGATCGCGGCGTTGCCGCGGTAGGCGTCGGTGGCGCGCTTGGACTGCGGCCAGAAGTTGAAGCCGAGGTACTCGACGCCCTCGGCGGCGGCGTACGCGGCGTCGTCGATGCGCACCACGCCACAGATCTTGATCGCGGTCATGACGAGCTCCCGAGCAATGCGGCCAGCGCGGCGCCCGGCGACGGTGCGCGCATCAGCGCCTCGCCGACCAGCACCGCATGCGCCCCGGCGGCGCCGAGGCGGAGGACGTCGGCGCGGGTCTTGATCCCGCTCTCGCCGACCAGCACGACGTCGCCCGGCACGATCGCGGCGATGCGCGCGGTCAGCTCCATGTCGATCGCGAAGCTGCGCAGGTCGCGGTGGTTGACGCCGAGCAGCGTGACGCCGATCGCGAGCGCGCGCGCCGCCTCGGCCTCGTCGTGGATCTCGACCAGGGCGTCGAGGCCGTGCTCGGCGGCGGTCGCGGCCAGCTCGGCGAGCTGGACGTCGTCGAGGGCGGCGACGATCAACAGCACCGCGTCGGCGCCCGCGGCCCGGGCCTCGACGATCTGGTACGGGTCGATGACGAAGTCCTTGCGCAGGACCGGCACCGCGACCGCGGCATGCACCAGCGCCAGGAACCCGAGCTCGCCGTCGAAGAACTGGCGATCGGTCAGGACCGAGATCGCGGCGGCGCCGTGCTCGGCGTAGGCGCGCGCGATCTCGACCGGATCGGCGCCCGGGCGGATCGGCCCGGCCGACGGCGACGCCCGCTTGATCTCGGCGAGGGCGCGGACCTCGGCGTGGCGGTCGTGGATCGGTCGGCGCAGCGCCGCGGCGAGGCTGCGGGCCGGCTCCATCGCGCGGGCGTCGCGCTCGAGATCCTCGAGCGATCGGACCTGGCGCGCCGCGGCGACCTCGTCGACCTTGACCGCGAGGATCGTGGCGAGGATGTCCTTCATCATGATCGTCCCACCTTGCTCACCGCGATCCAGCGCTCGAGGGCCTGGGCGGCGCGACCGTCGTCGATCGCGCGGCCGGCGAGCACCGCGCCCGCCTTCGGCGACTCGGCCAGGCCGATCGCGTACAGCGCCAGCGCCGCGGTCATGATCGCGGCCTTGCGCACCGCGCGGCTCGGGGTGCGGCGATCGGCGGCGTCGGCGCCGGTCAGCACCCGCCACAAGATCTGCGCGTTGGTCGCGGCGTCGCCGCCCACCAGCTCGCCCGGATCGGCGCCGCCGATCCCGAAATCGGCGGGCGCCATCGCGTACTCCTTCACGCTGGTGCCGGTCCACTCGGCGACCCAGGTCATGCCGTTGACCGCCAGCTCGTCGAGCCCGCCGTCGCCGTGGACGACGAAGGCGCGTCGCGCGCCGAGCGAGCCGAGGGCGCGCGCGACCGGCGCGCACCACGCCTTGTCGTAGACGCCGACCACCTGATGCGCGATCTGCGCCGGGTTGGTCAGCGGCCCGAGCAGGTTGAACAAGGTCCGCGTGCCCAGCTCCTTGCGCGGCCCGGCGGCGTGGCGGGTCGCGGCGTGGAACGACGGCGCGAAGGCGAAGCCGATGCCCGCGCTCTCGAGGCAGGCCTCGACCACCGCGACCGGCGCGTCGATGACGACGCCCAGCGCCTCGAGGACGTCGGCCGAGCCGGCCTTCGACGACAGCGCGCGGTTGCCGTGCTTGGCGACGATCGCGCCAGCGCCCGCGGCGATGATCGCGGCGAGCGTCGACAGGTTGACGGTGCCGGAGTTGTCGCCGCCGGTGCCGCAGGTGTCGACCGCGCGCGCGTGATCGACGACGCGCAAGGGCGTCGCCCGCGCCCGCATCGCCCGCGCCGCGCCGGCCAGCTCATCGGCGGTCTCGCCCTTGCAGCGCAGCGCGACCAGGAGGCCGCCGATCTGCGCCGGCGTCGCCAGGCCGTCCATGATGTCGCCGAACACCTCGGCGACCTCGGCGGCGCCGAGATCGCGGCGAGCGATCACCGACGCGATCGCCGCGCGCACGCGCTCGCTCACGCCGCGCCTCCGCTCGTGCGCAGGAAGCTCGCGAGCAGCTGCTTGCCGACCGCGGTCATGATCGACTCGGGGTGGAACTGCACGCCCTCGACCGGCGTCGCGGTGCCGGCCAGCGCGCGGACCCGCACGCCCATGATCTCGTCGTCCCAGGTCTTGGCGGTGATCTCCAGCTCGGCCGGCATCGACTCGGGCTCGATCACCAGCGAGTGGTAGCGGGTCGCGACGAAGGGGTTGGCGACGCCGGCGAACAGGCCGCGCTCGTCGTGGAAGACCTTGCTGACCTTGCCGTGCATGACCTGGCGCGCTCGCACGATGCGGCCGCCGTAGACCTGGCCGAGGCACTGGTGGCCGAGGCAGACGCCGAGGATCGGCACCTGACCGGCGAAGCGGCGGATCACGTCCATCGAGATGCCGGCCTCGTTGGGCGTGCACGGCCCCGGCGAGATCACGATCTGGCGCGGCGCCAGCGCGGCGATGCCGTCGAGCGACAGGGCGTCGTTGCGCTCGACCACGACCTCGGCGCCCAGCTCGCCGAAGTACTGCGCGAGGTTCCAGGTGAACGAGTCGTAGTTGTCGATCAGGAGGAGGGTCACGCGTCGTCCTCTTGCTGCGCCATCGCCACCGCGCGCAGCACCGCGCGCGCCTTGTTCATCGTCTCGTCCCACTCGGCGGCGGGCGACGAGTCGGCGACGATGCCGGCCCCGGCCTGCACGTAGATCGTGTCGCCCTGGGTGACCAGCGTGCGGATCGCGATCGCGAGATCGAGGTTGCCCGTGTACGAGACGTAGCCGACCGCGCCGCCGTAGAGGCCGCGCTGGGTCGGCTCGAGCTCGTCGAGGATCTCCATCGCGCGGATCTTCGGCGCGCCCGACAGCGTCCCGGCCGGGAACGCCGCGCGCAGCACGTCCTGCCAGGTCTTGCCCGCGGCCAGCTCGCCCTCGACGTGGCTGACCAGGTGCATGACGTGGGAGTAGCGCTCGATCTGCATCTGCTCGGTGACGCGGACCGAGCCGATCGTCGCGACCCGACCGACGTCGTTGCGGCCCAGATCGATCAGCATGAGGTGCTCGGCGCACTCCTTGGGATCGGTGGCCAGCTCGGCGGCGAGGGCGAGATCCTCGTCGTGGGTGGCGCCGCGCGGCCGGGTGCCCGCGATCGGCCGCAGCGCGATGCGATCGCCGTCCTTGCGCACCAGGGTCTCGGGCGACGCGC
>JAYTAJ010000697.1:0-3652 GCA_043737575.1 Myxococcales bacterium
CCCAGGCCCGGCATCGCCTCGTCGACCGGCCGGCCGACCATCGCGCCGCGAGCGCCGAGCAGCTCGATCGCGGTCTCGTTGATCGTCAGGATCCGGCCCTCGCGATCCACGGTGATGAGGCCCGACGACAGCGACCGCACGATGTCGCGGTTGAGCGCGACCAGGTCGGCCGCGACCTGGCTCTGCTGCGCCAGCGAGGTCTGGGTCCGCTGCAGCTCGCCGCCGAAGATCGACGACAGCACGCCGACGCCGATCAGCGCCGCGAGGTTCAGGCCCAGCGCCGCCGCCAGATCGCGCGCCGACTGCTGCCACGGCGACACCTGCGGCAGCATCGGCAGCGGCAGCGCCTGGGTCCACGCCGCCAGGCTGACCGCGACGATCAGCGCCACCGACAGCGCCGCGATCACCAGCGCGCCGCGCCGCAGCTTCACCGCGCCCGCGCCCACCACCGACAGCGCGAAGAAGAACGTGTACGCGCTCTGGGCGCCGCCGGTCACGTAGACCAGCGCGGTCGTCACCGCCAGATCACCCGCGAGCTGCGGCCACACCAGCCGGTCGGCCGCGACGCCGCGGCGCAGCAGCACCGCGTAGACGATCGTGCCGAGGTAGGTCACGACCACGACGCCGAACAGCATCAGCTGCGACGGTGCCGTCGCCGAGACGTCGGCCAGGGCGCCCAGCCACAGCGACAGCCCGAGCACCAGGCTGATCACCACGGTGCGCAGCATCATCAGCCAGGTCAGTCGCCCGGCCAGCTCGCCGCCAGTCGCCGCCGCCGTCACTTGGATTCGATGTTGCCGGCGAGCTCGAAGACCGGCAGGTACATCGCGACGATGAGGCCACCGACGACGACGCCGAGGAACGCCATCATCACGGGCTCGATCAGCGCGGTCATGCCCGCGACCGCGGTGTCGACCTCGTCCTCGTAGAAGTCGGCGATCTTTTGCAGCATCTGATCCATCGCGCCGGTCTGCTCACCGACGCCGATCATCTGGGTCACCATCGACGGGAACACGCCGGTCTCACCGAGCGGGCCCGCCATGTCCTGGCCCTCGGAGATCTTGGTGCGGGTGTACATGATCGCCTTCGACACGACGACGTTGCCCGCGGTCTTGGCGCAGATGTCGAGGGCGTCGAGGATGGGCACGCCCGACGACAGCAGCGTGCCGAGGGTGCGCGTGAAGCGGGCGACGACGATCTTGCGCAAGGTCGGCCCGATGACCGGGATGCGCAACAGCAGCCGATCCATGACCTGGCGTCCGCGATCGGTGCGCAGCCCGAGCATGATCAGCACGACGATGCTGATCACCAGCCCGAGCCAGATGTACCAGGCGTCGATGAAGCTGTCGGAGATGCCGATGACGACCTTGGTCGGCTTCGGCAGCTTCGCGCCGTCGAAGTCCTCGTACATCTTCTCGAAGGTCGGGATGACCTTGCCGAGCATCACCGCGATGACGCCGAACGCGACCACCAGGATCGCCGTCGGGTAGATCATCGCGCTCTTCAGCTGGCGCTTCAGCTTCACCGCCTTCTCGATGTACTGCGCGAGGCGATTGAGGATGGTGTCGAGGATGCCGCCGACCTCGCCGGCGCCGACCAGGTTCACGTACAGCTCGTCGAAGATCTTGGGGTGCTTGCGCAGCGCGTCCGAGAACGTCGAGCCTTGCTCGACCGAGCTCTTGATCTGGAACAGCCGGGTCTGGAACTGCGGGTTCTCGGTCTGGTTGGCGAGGATGTCGAGGCACTGCACCAGCGGCAGGCCGGCGTCGATCATCGTCGCCAGCTGGCGCGTGAAGATCTGCAGCTCCTTCGGCGTGACCGGCGCGCCGAACGAGATCGACAGCGGCTTGGCCTGGCGCTTCACCTTGCGCGGCGTGAGCTGATCGGAGCGCAGGCGGTTCTGCACCGCCGCCTCGTCGACCGCCTCGAGCACGCCGCGCCGGACCTCGCCCGATCGCGTCACCGCTTCCCACTGGAACTTCGGCATCAGTCGACCTCCGCGCGGCGACGCGCGCCCGGGTTGGCGCCGCCCGGCATGTTGGCGCCGCTGCTGATCAGGTTCTTCAGCTCGTCGGCGTCGGACGACCGGCTCATCGCGTCCTCGAGCGTGATCAGCCGGCGCGTGAACAGATCGCACAGCGACTGGTTGAGCGTCTGCATGCCGTGCTTGGACTGGCCGATCTGCATCTGCGAGTAGACCTGGTGCAGCTTGTCCTCGCGGATGAGGTTGCGGATCGCCGGCGTCGGGATCATGACCTCGGCGGCGAGCACCTGGCCAGTGCCCGACGCCCGCGGGATCAAGGTCTGGCTGATCACGCCCTCGAGGACGAACGACAGCACCTGGCGGATCTGCGACTGCTGGTGGGCCGGGAACACGTCGATGATGCGGTTGATGCTGCCGATCGCGCTGGTGGTGTGGAGCGTCGCCAGGCACAGGTGGCCGGTCTCGGCGATCGTCATCGCCGCCTCGATGGTCTCGAGGTCGCGCATCTCGCCGATCAGCACGACGTCGGGATCCTGGCGGAGGATGTGGCGCAGCGCCTTGCCGAACGACTGGGTGTCGGCGCCGACCTCGCGCTGGTTGACGAGGCTGTTCTTGTGCGGATGCAGGAACTCGATCGGATCTTCGATCGTCACGATGTGCGACCGGTGGCGGGTGTTGATGCGATCGAGCATCGACGCCATCGTCGTCGACTTGCCCGACCCGGTCGGCCCGGTCACCAGCACCAGGCCGCGCGGCCGCTCGCACATGTCGCTGACGGTCTTCGGTAGCCCCAGCTCCTCGAGCGGCAGGATCGTGAACGGCACCAGGCGGAACGCGCCCGCGACCGCGCCACGCTGCATGAACAGGTTGGCGCGGAAGCGCGCCAGGCCCTTCACGCCGAACGAGAAGTCGAGCTCCTGGTCCTCCTCGAAGCGCAGCTTCTGGGCGTCGGTGAGCACCGAGTAGCACAGCTGCTTGGTGTCGACCGGCGTCATCGCGTCGGTGCGCAGCGGCACCAGCTCGCCATCGATGCGGAGCTGCGGCGGCGACCCGGTGGTGACGTGGAGATCCGACGCGCCCTTGTCGAGCATCACCTTGAGGAGCTGGTGAAGAGTGGGTGGGGGCAAGGTTCGCGACCGGAGGGAGCCGTCTCGGGTGGGGGCCCCCCATCGAGGGGGCGGAGCCCCGAGGGGGGAGGGGCTGGTGACAGCCCCTCTGCAATTCTGTCAGTCTTCGACCGTCGTGCGCAAAATCTCTTCGGGCGTGGTCATGCCCTCGAGGATCTTCTGGATCCCGGCCATGCGCAGGCTCTGGAAACCCTCCTTGATCATCTGGGCCTTCAGCTCCGTGGCCGACGCGCCTTGCAGCACCAGCTCCTTCAAGCCGTCGGTGAACGGCATGACCTCGTAGAGCGCGACGCGGCCCTTGTAGCCGGTCTGGTTGCAGGTCCTGCAGCCCTTGCCCTTCAGGATGGTCGCGCCGCGGATCTGCTCCTCGGTCATGCCCATCTTCGCGAGCGCCTCGGGATACTTCTCGTCGACGATCTTGCAGTCCTGACAGATCCGGCGCGCGAGACGCTGGGCGAGCACGAGGTTTACCGAGGCGGTCACGAGGAACGGCTCGATGCCCATGTTGAGGAGACGCGACACGGTCGACGGCGCGTCGTTG
>JAYTAJ010000698.1:0-1503 GCA_043737575.1 Myxococcales bacterium
CAGCGAGCTCGAGTGTCCGACCGAGGTCGATCCGCTGCTGACCTTGTCGACGCCGATGAGCACCGGCACCACGGTCGGCGCGGGCGCCAACTTCACGCCGAGCTGCCAGGGCTCGAGCCTCGGCGATCGGGTCTACATCCTGGCGCTGCAGGTGCCGGTGGCGACCTTGGTGATGGACACCGAGGGCAGCACGCTGAGCGATCCGGTGCTGCAGTTCATGAACGCGGCGTGCGGGTTGCCGCCGATCGCGTGTGACGACGACGGCGGCACCGGCAACCAGTCGCTGATCACCGGGACCAACGTCGCCCCCGGTGGCTACGCGATCCTGGTCGATCACTACGCGTTCGCCGGGACCTCGGGCCCGTACGTCCTGAACGTCCGCGGCACGATCGCGGCCGGCAGCTCGTGCAACGACCCGCTGGTCGCGGCCGGGGTGCTGGCGTGTGCGGTCGGCACGACCTGCCAGGCCAACGTCTGTAGTCCGTGAACGCCGTGCGCGTGCCGTGATACCAAGCGGCATGCGCACTCGCCTCGTCGTGCTCGTGGCCGGACTCGTCTGCAGCGGCCTGGTGGTGTCGTGCTCGGGTGGGGCCGACCTGACCGAGTGTCAGGACGGCCGCGACAACGACGGCGATGGTCGCATCGACGACGCCGATCCGGCGTGCACTCGCGGCGACGTCGAGGCCGACGATCCGCCGTCGGGGTGCAGCGACGGCGCCGACAACGACGGCGACGGCCAGATCGACTTCCCGGGCGATCCCGGCTGCGACAGCGTCCTCGACACCGACGAGTTCAACGCCGGCATGCCCGACTGCCGTGACGGCGACGACAACGACGGCGACGGCGCGATCGACTACCCCGCCGATCCCGGCTGCTTCAACCCCAACCAGGACGGCGAGGACGACGACTGCCCGGACGGCGCCAGCTGCCCCGAGTGCGGCGACGGCCTCGACAACGACGGCGACGGCAACACCGACTATCCCGCCGACACCGGCTGCGGCGCCGCGTCGGGCGCCATCGAGTTCATGCTCGACGCCAACGCCTGCGGGGTCGGCACCATCGTCACCGAGCTGCCCGCCAACGGCCAGGTCGCCGCGGTCCTGTCCGGCACCAGCCACGTCGCGTCGACGACCTGCGGCGGCAACGGCCCCGAGCGCGCGTACCTGATGACGATCGATCGGCCGGTGACGATGGTGGCGTCGACCAACTCGGGCGGCACCAACGTCAACACCGTGCTCTACGTCCGCCGCACCTGCCTCCAGGGCGCGACCGAGCTGGCCTGCAACGACGACGTCGACACCGGCAACAACCGGTCGACGCTCACGGTCGAGCTGGCGCCCGGCAAGTACTTCCTGGTCGTCGACGGCCGCGACGTCACCTCCGTCGGCAGCTTCCAGATGTCGGTCCGGTTCTTCGTCGGCCTCGGCGAGGAGTGCAGCGGCCCCACCGACTGCGCCGACGGCTACACCTGCCGCGCGCTGCCGCCCGCGACCGTCACCACCT
>JAYTAJ010000699.1:0-1502 GCA_043737575.1 Myxococcales bacterium
GGCCGACGATCGTCACGGGGTAGAGCCTTGGCCTTGGCGACCCCGACCGTCACCGGGTTGCCGAGCCCGATCGCGAAGGCGGGGATCGCGTCGATGCCCTCGGCGGCATCGCCGTTGGTCGCGATGACGCCGTCGAGCTTCGCCTCCAGCTCGCGACAGCGCCCGGGCAGCGCGTCCATGTCGTGGTGGTGGGTCTTGAGCTGACGCAGCGGATCGATCGACGCCCGCGCCGCGCGCGCGATCGCGGGCCAGCGCTCGGCGATCTCCTTGGCCCTGGGATCGGCGCCGCGGCTGCGATCGAGGATCGCGAGGCTGGCGTCGATCGCGTCGAGCTTCTCGACCACGCCGTCGACCGCGTAGGTCCCGGACGCGCCAGCGACGTCGCTGATCTTCGCGGCCAGCTCGCCGATCAAC
Source organism: Myxococcales bacterium (assembly GCA_043737575.1). Lineage (GTDB taxonomy): Bacteria > Myxococcota_A > Polyangia > Haliangiales > Haliangiaceae > UBA2376. Next base: position 415 of record JAYTAJ010000699.1, read on the forward strand.
CGCAGCAGGTTCTCCGTCACCTCCTTGCGGCCGGCCGCGCTGTTCGCGAGCTTGCCGAGCACCTCCTTCACGACCGGGTGTTCGGGCCCCGCCGTCAGATCCTCGCACCGCTCCTTCGCGGTGTCGTGGTCGTGCTCGAAGAAGTCGTCGATCTCGTCGGCGTCGCGGTGCAGCTCGGCGCGGACGTCGCGCCAGCGGCCGTCGTCGACGTCGAAGTAGTGGACGGTGCGCCGCCAGTCCGCCATCTGGGTGCGGAACTTCTCGGCGTCGTCGAGGAAGCGGACCGTGAGGTGCTTCGCCTCGGCGGCGGCGCGCGGCAACCGCTCGAGCCCGTCGGGGTCGCCCCGACTCTCGAAGTCGCGGGCCATCGCCACCAGCTCGGCGTCCTTGTCGGCGCAGATCTTCATCAGCGACACGTTCGAGCGCTGATAGCCCTTCATGCCGCGCAGCGCGGCGTTGACGCGCTTGAAGCGATCGACGTACGCGGGATAGCTGGCGACGACCTCGCCGGCGCGGCCGTCGTCGTCCTTGACCCGATCCAGGCGACTGACCAGCTCGCGGACCTGATCGACGTAGCCCTCGGCGTCGCGCAGGTCACCGTCGTCGGTGTCCGACTTCGCGCCCGACAGCTCCGCCGCGGCCGCGCCGAGCTTGCCGTCGATCTCGGCCAAGAGGCTCTGCCGATCCGACTGGTTGTCGGCAATGGCGAGCGAGCTGATCAACACCACCACACACGCCGCGAACGTGAGACGCCACATACGACCCTCCCGAAAATCTGCGGCCGAGCCTAGCCGCCCCGACGATGGATGTCAAAAGCCGGCGGGCCGCGGGCGGTAGCCGTCGAGCAGCACGCGGTGGACTCGATCGGCCGATCGTCGACGGCGTGGTCCGGGTGCTAGCGTGAGGCATGTGGGATCCGCTGCGTGAGCTGGTCGAGCGCGAGGTCGTCGTCGAGCGCGAGGGCTGGGCGCCCGAACGCGCGAACCGCGTCACCGCGCGCCTGCAGGCGGCGGTCCCCGAGGCCGCGCGGCTCGACACGCTGGTGATCTGGCTCGACGGCCACAACGCCTTCACCGGCCCCGGCCGCA
>JAYTAJ010000700.1:0-8299 GCA_043737575.1 Myxococcales bacterium
GCACGCCGCACCGCCCACGGCGACTCGCGGCGCGGCACCGTGCGCACCCGATCGGCCGGGAGGTGGGCGACGCCGGTCGTGAGCGACACCGTGAAGGTGGTGCCGACGCCGACCTCGCTGATCACCGTGACCGCGCCGCGGTGCTGCGCCACCAGCGCGTGGACCAGCGCCAGGCCGATGCCGCTGCCCTCGATGCTGCGGCCGTGGGCGCCGTCGACCCGATGGAAGCGCTCGAAGATCCGCGGCAGCTCGTGGGCCGGGATACCCGTGCCGGTGTCGGCGATGCGCAGCTCGACCCGATCGCCGTCGGAGCCCAGCCACACCGCGATGCCGCCGGTCAGCGTGAACTTGAACGCGTTGGCGATCAGGTTGGTGACGATCTTCTCCCACTGCTCACGATCGACGTACACCGGCTCGGCGAGCGGCGGACAGTCGACGGTGAGCGTGAGCCCGGCTGGCTCGACCACCTCGCGGAAGCCCTCGGCGAGCACCGCGGTGACGTGCGCGAGATCGGTCGGCTCGAACGTCGACTCGAGCCGCGCCGCCTCGAGCCGCGCGAAGTCGAGCAGGTCGTTGACCAGGCGCAGCAACCGGACCGCGTTGCGGTGGAGCGTGTCGAGGCGGTCGCCGACCAGCGCCGCGCCGCCGCGGCGCGCGTCCTCGATCGGCGCGAGGATCAGCGTGAGCGGCGTGCGCAGCTCGTGGCTGACGTTGGAGAAGAACGCGGTCTTCAGCCGATCGAGCGCGGCGAGGGCCTCGAGCCGACCCTGGGCCTCCTCGTAGGCGTGGGCGTTGGCGACCGCGGCGCTCACCGCGGCGCCGACCAGATCGCAGTAGATCAGGTACGCGTCGTCGACCGGCCGCCGCGCGCTCAGCCCGACCACGAGCACGCCGACCGGCTGATCGCTGCCCGGCCGCGCGACCGGCAGCGCGACCGCGCGGGTCGGCACCTCCGGATACGGCCCGACCGTCAGCCCGACGAGCCGCGCGCCGAGCTCGACCTGCTGCGTCGCGCCGGTCCGCAGCACCTCGGCGATGCGCCACGGATCGTCGGTCGCGTCGCGCTCGACGAACGCCGGCCGCACGTCGGTGTCGATCGACAGACCGCCCTGCCCGATCAGCCCGGCGCGGCCGCCGTCGTCGTCGACGACGTAGAGCAGCACGAACGGTAGATCGAGGTCGGCCTCGCCGAGCACGCGCATCGTGATCGCGTAGACGTCGCGGGTGGTGCGCGCCTTCGACGCCCGACTGGCGAGCTCGACCAGCGTCCGCCGCCGCCGCCCCGACACCGCCGACACGGTCTCGTCGACGATCAGGTGGAACACGCCGGTGACCGCGCCGCTGCCGCTGATCGGCGAGAACGCCAGACTGCACCAGCCCTCCTCGAGGAAGCCGTCGCGATCGATGAACGTGCGGACGTCCGGGATCCGGACCGGTCGCCCGGCCCACGCGTCCTGGTAGGCGGCGCCGATCAGCGGGAAGAACTCGGCCCACTGCGCGCGGAAGTCGGCGCCGAGCGCGACGGGGTGGTGCAGCTTGATCAGCGCGCGGTACGCGTCGTTGTACAGCGCGACGTGGCCGGGTCCCCACACCAGGAGCGCCGGGTTCGGGCACGCCAGCATCAGCCCGACCGCGGTCGACAAGCTCGATGGCCAGGTCGCGAGCGGGCCGAGCGGCGTCGTCGACCAGTCGATCGCCGCGATCAGGCGCGCCATCTCCCCGCCGCCGATCCACGGCGTCGCGCGCCCCCCGTCACCGTCGCCGTTGGAATCCAGTTCCATGGACTCGCAGCAAACCCCGGAATCGACGACCCGCACAAGCCCCAACCCGGGCCGGTGAGGGGATTTCCTGATCGGTGTCGCCGCGGAACGTCAGCGCGCCGTCGTCGCGACCACCGCCGGCGGCGCGCCGAACGCCTGGCGGATCCACGACAAGAACTCGGGCTCGGGCAGGCTCGCTGCCTTGGTGCAGATCTGCGTGACGTGGCCGGGGAAGTCCTTCTCCGCCATCCACCGCAGGTAGCCGGGATCGATCTGGTGCAGCGGCGTGCCGCTGTGCTTGCCGAACGCCATGATCACGCGCTCGCCGCTCCACTGCAGGTGCCGCGACGGACCGACCCAGCTCGGCCGCGCCGGATCGCACACGCCCGCGATGCCGCGCCAATCGTGCTCGTCGAGCCCGAAGGTCTTGAGCATCCCCGACAGCACGCGCCCGGTCGCCGCGACGTCGGCGGTCGCCGAGTGCGCGGCCTCGAAGGTGTGGCCGACGAAGCGCAGGTGCGCGTGCGACAGGCTGCGCGGCTCGCACTGCTGCCACATGCGGAACGCGTCGATGACCGTCTTGCTGCTCCACTCGGGCGTCGGCCGCGCCAGCCGCTCGTACTCGGCGCTGATCATGTCGATGTCGAACGCGAGGTTGTAGCCGACCAGCACCTCGGCGGCGGCGAACACCGCGCGGATCTCGTCGGCGAGCTCGCCGAACGACGGGCAGTCCTCGAGCTGCTCGATCGAGATGCCGTGCACCGCCTGGGCGCCCGGCGAGATCGACACCGCGGGCTTGAAGCGCCAGGTCTTGCTCGGGGCGTCGTCGGCCAGGCCGAACTGCACGCACAGCTCGATCACCTGATCGCGGCGACGATCGGTGCCCGTGGTCTCGACGTCGAACACCAGCACGCCGTGCTCGGTCCGCTTTTCGGACATCGGCGCCGCGACCACCGCCGCGGGCGCGATCGCGATCGCCGCGGGCGTCTCGGCCTCGGCCTTCACCAGCGTCAACGCCACCGCCGGCTTCTTCCGCGCCGCCGCCTTCTTCTTCGCGGGCAGCGCGGGCGACGGCGCGATCCGCGGCGGCGACGGCATCAGCTCGACGAGCACGGGCTCCAGTCGGGCGACCGGGGTCGACCACGCCGGTCCGAACAGAGGCAACGTCATCTCGCTTCGCATCGTCGGCTGCCACCCTACGGCGGACCTCTGACAGCGATTGCGCCCACTTGCGGTGGCAATCTCCGGATTTCCCAGCAGTTTCGATCGACTGGATCACCGATCCCGTCCGCGGATTGCCACCCGACGGCCCGCAAGCGATAGTCGCCGCCGATGCGCACTCCCTCGATCTTGCTCGGGCTGGCCGCGGGGCTCGGGTTGGTCGCCTGCAAGGTCCGCGAGGCGCCGCCCATCACCGATCGCTACGCCGATCTGTTCGATCGCTCGAGCCTCGGCCCCGACTACCACCAGACCGGGTCGGGCTTCCGCATCGTCGACGGCGCCCTCAACGCCAAGGGCGCCCACAACCGCCCGCTGTGGCTCGCCAAGAAGCTGCCCGGCAACGACGTCCAGATCGACTTCGACGCCTGGTCGCTGTCGCCCGACGGCGACATCAAGGTCGAGGCGTTCGGCGACGGCCGCTCCTACGACGCCGACGGCAACCGCTACACCGCGACCAGCTACATCCTGGTGTTCGGCGCGTGGAAGAACTCGCGCTCGATCATCACGCGCCTCGACGAGCACGGCACCGATCAGGTCACCCGCACCACGCCGCGGGTCGAACCCGGCAAGCGCTACCACTGGCGCATCGTCCGCCGCGGCCGCGTGCTCGACTGGTACGTCGACGACATGACCACGCCGTTCCTGCACTACGACGATCCGACCCCGCTGGTCGGCGTCGGCCACGAGTACTTCGGCTTCGGCAACTGGGAGACCGACACGTACTTCGACAACCTCGTCATCCGTCGTCTGTGAGCGATGGAGCAGTTCGGCAAATACTCGCTCGTCCGCAAGATCGGCACCGGAGGGATGGCCGAGGTCTACCTCGCGCGCACCACCGTCGCGCAGGGGCTGGCGAAGACGCTGGTGATCAAGAAGATCCACCCGGCCTACGCCCGTAGCCGGCAGTTCGTCGCGATGTTCGTCGACGAGGCCAAGATCGCGCTCGGCCTGAACCACCCGAACATCGTCCAGGTCTTCGACTTCGGCGCGGTCGGCGACACCTACTTCCTCGCGATGGAGAACGTCGAGGGGATGGATCTCCTGCGGCTCTTGCAGGACTGCGCGAAAGACAAGCGCCGCATCCCGTTCGGCCTGTCGGCGTACATCGTCCAGCAGCTGGCGAAGGGGCTCGACTACGCGCACAAGAAGACCGACGAGTTCGGTGACGCGCTCGGCATCGTCCATCGCGACATCTCGCCGCAGAACATCGTGGTGTCGTGGGACGGCGGCGTGAAGATCGTCGACTTCGGCATCGCCCGCGCCCGCGACGTCCACGAGGACGAGGGCGTCATCAAGGGCAAGTTCGCGTACATGTCGCCCGAGCAGGCGCGCGGCGAACCGGTCGACTGCCGCTCCGACGTGTTCTCTGCCGGAATCGTGCTGTACGAGCTGGTGTGCGGAAGGCCGCTGTTCACCGGCCGCGGCAAGGACGCGCTCGAGCAGGTGAAGGCCGGCGCGATCCCAGCGCCGCGCGACGCCGCGCCCGACGTGCCGCCCGCGCTCGAGCGGGTGATCCTGCGCGCCCTCGCGTTCCACCGCGACGACCGCTACCTCAGCGCCCGCGAGCTGCAGACCGACCTCGGCCGGTTCCGCCTCGAGTGGGGCCACGAGGCCGGCGAGCTCGCCGACTCGACCGCGCTCGCCGGGTTCCTCGCCACCGTGGTCCCCGAGGACCGCCGCGCGCCGCGGGCCCGGCCCAGCGCCGAGAACAAGGCGACTGGCACGCCGTCGGGGCCGACCACCGGATCGCACGGCGCGCTGTCGCTCGGCTCGCTCGGCGACCCGCCCGCCGCGCCGACCGCGAAGCCGCGCGAGGTCCGCGAGCGCAAGTATGTCTACGTCGTCGAGGGCGTGATCCGCGGCGTCGCCGCGCTCGAGGGCCGGCTCGGCGCCGCCGGCGCGACCCGGATCGTCGACGAGTTCCGCCGGGTCGCGCGCGACATCGCGTTCAAGCACGACGCGCTCGAGGATCGCGGCGAGCGCGATCTCGACAGCGTGCGGCTCGTCGTCGGCCTGCCGCTGGCGGGCGAGGACGACGCCGGCCGCACCATCCGCCTCGCGCTCGCGCTGGTCGACGCGCTCGACGGCATCGGCTCCGACGTCGAGCCCGAGCTGCGGCTCGCGATCGGCATCCAGCGCGGCGCCGCGACCGTGATCCGCCGCGGCGGCGATCAGCGCTTCGAGATCGAGGCGACCACCGCCGGGTTCGCCGCGCACCTCGCGCGGTTCGCCGGCCCCGCCGAGATCCTCGTCGGCGGTCGGGTGTTCCGCAGCGCGCGCAACGACTGGGCGTTCGAGGCGCTCGCCGCGATCGATCTGCCGGCCGGCACCGACAGCGGCGCGGCGCGCGTCGACGAGGACACCGAGCCCGGCGTGAAGCGAGCGCGGGTCTATCGCCTGCGCGGCCCCAAGGAGCGGGCGGCGCGCCAGCGCGAGCGGGCCCGGCCCGGCGCGCTGTTCGGCCGCGACCTCGAGCTCAAGCTCCTGCGCGACGCCTATCGCGACACGCTGGTCAGCCGCCGCAAGCGCCAGATCGCGCTCAGCGGCGATCACGGCGTCGGCAAGCGGTCGCTGGTGTCGGCGTTCCTCGCCGGCATCCCCGCGGGCGAGGCCTACGTGTTGCGGACGTCGACGCGGGTCGCGACCGCGATGACGCCGTACGGGGTCATCGCCGATCTGTCACGCGAGATCCTCGGGCTCGCCGACGGCGCCGAGCCCCACGAGATCCAGCGTCGCCTGGCGCTCGCGATGCCGCTCTTGTTCCCCGGCGAGGAGGACAGCCGCGAGGCCAAGGTCGCGCTGACCACGATCGGCATCCTGCTCGGCACCCGCGCACCCGACGGTGGCGACGGCGATCCCGACGAGCGCCGCCAGCGCCTGCTCGGCATCATGGCGCGGGTCGAGCAACGGCTCGAGCCCGAGCGACCGCTGATCATCGTCGGCGAGGACGTCCACTGGTCCGATCAGGAGAGCCTCGAGCTGTTCTCCGCGCTCCTGCGCGTGCCGTCGGCGCGGCCCGTGCTCGGCATCGTCACCACCCGGCCCGACAAGCGCATCCTCGACGCCACCACCGCCGCGGGCGGTCAGATCGCCCACCTCGACGAGCTCGACGCCGACGCCCGGCGCCGCCTGGTCGCGTCGCGGTTCGCGCCCGACGAGGATCTCACCGAGCTCGCCGATCAGATCCTCGCGCGGGCCGGCGGCAATCCGTTCTTCATCCTCGAGCTGATCGACGCGATCGCCGAGCGCGGCGTGATCGGCGAGGCCCCCGATCACCCCGGCCGCTACCGCTGGATCAAGCGCGACGCGCCGCTCCAGGTCCCCACCTCCGTCGAGGATCTGCTGGTCACGCGCATCGATCGCCTGCCCGAGCGCGACAAGCAGGTGCTGCTCACCGCGTCGGTGCTCGGCCGCGTCATCGCGCCGCCCGCGCTCGCCGCCATGCTCGGCCGCCAGCCCAAGCCCGAGCTCGACGAGCTGACCCGCCGCGGCCTGCTCACGCCCCACGACGGCGAGTATCGCTTCAAGAACGACATGCTCATGACCGTCGCGTACGGTCTGGTCGCCGTCGAGGACAAGACCCGCCTCCACCGCCTCGTCGCCGATCGCATCGCGACCTCGCCCAGCTACCGGCCCGGCCAGGACGACGCTCACATCGCGCGCCACCTCGAGCTCGCGGGCGACGCCATCGCGTCGGCCGATCGCTACCTGCGCGCCGCCAGCCACGCCATCGACGTCGGCGGCAACGCCGATGCGTTCCGCCAGCTGTCACGCGCGCTCAAGCTCTTGCCGCCCGGCGATCACGCCCGCCGCTTCCAGGCCCGACGCCAGCGCGAGGAGATCTTGCGCCGCCTCGCCCGCCGACCGCAGCAGCTCCGCGAGCTGTCGGCGCTGCGCAAGGAGGCCGAGGCCATCGGCGATCCGCAGAAGCAGGCCATGGCCCACGGGCTGCTCGCGCAGTTCTACATCGACGTCGGCAAGGCCCCCGCCGCCCAGCGCGCCGTCACCCCCGCGCTGCAGTTCGCGCGCGACGCCGGCGACAAGCTCCTCGAGGCCGACGCGCTGCGCCTGCGCTCGGCGATCGCCCGCCTGGTCGGCAACAACGACGAGTCGCTGCGCCTGTGCGATCAGGCGCTCGCGCTGTGCGCCCAGACCGGCGACGGCGCCGCGACGCTGCTCATGCGCGCCACGATCCTGAACAACCAGGGCACCACGCTGTGGAACATGGGCCGCCTCGAGGCCGCGATCGAGGCCTACGCCGAGGCCCTCGTCATCTACCGCGCGCTCAGGCTGCCGCGGCAAGAGGCCCGGGCGCTGAACAACATGGGCATCGTCTTCTCGTCGCTCGGCGAGTACGAGGAGGCCCTCGCCCACTACAAGTCGTCTCTCAAGATCGATCAGCAGCTCGGCGATCGCTCCGGCGTCGCGCTCAAGCTCGGCAACATCGGCCAGGCCTACGCCGACGTCGGCGACACCGATCGGGCCGAGAGCTACCTCGCCAAGGCCTGGAAGCTCGGCGAGCAGACCAGCGATCCGTCGTCCATGGCCGACGCCGCGATCTCCTGGGGCCAGGCCAAGCTCGCCCGCGGCGACGTCGCCGGCGCCCTCGACCTCCTCGAGCGCGGCAAGGACCTCGCCAGCGAGGGCCGCGAGCGATTCCAGGAGATCCGAGGACTCGAGTACATCGCGTTTGCCCAGCTCGAAGCCGGTCAGTCTCCCGCGGGCGCCCTCGAGCTGGCCCGCGCCGCCACCGAGCTCGCGCGCAAGATGCCCATGATCGTCGGTGTGATCTATGGCCTCGCCGCCCAGGGACTCGCCCTGTCCCGCATGGGCGATCACACTGGCGCCATCGCCGCCACCACCGAAGCCGTCGCCATCCAGGCCGCCCAGTCCCGGCCTGAAGGCGCCGAGCACGTCCTCCACTGGCACGCTCTCACCCTCGCCGCCGCCGGCCGCATCCCCGCCGCCCGCGCCGCCTGGGAGCGCGCCGCCACCGAGATCGCCGCCAAGTCCGCCCGCCTCCGCGACCCCGCCCTCCGCGCCAGCTACCTCACCAGCAAGACCGCCCGCGCCGTCGCCGCCGCCCTCGGCCGCGACTGACCGCGTCAGTGCTCGACGTCGCCGCCGCAATGGGGGCACACACGTGGCATCGCGCCGATCTCCTTCACGAACGCGGCGCCGAGGATGCTCGTCGGTAGCGCGAACATGCCGATACCCAGGACGCAGATGATGCCAGCAATGAAGCGGCCGAGGTCGGTGACGGGATACACGTCGCCGTAGCCGACCGTCGAGAGCGTGGCGATCGCCCACCACAGGGT
>JAYTAJ010000701.1:0-8298 GCA_043737575.1 Myxococcales bacterium
CGGCCGATCGCGACCTGGAGGGCCGGGCGATCGGCGGTGATGAGGGGCGCGAGCTGGAGGACCTCGAGCTGGGCGCCGTCGAGGCAGGCCCGCAGGCGCGCGGGCTCGAAGCCGAGCCAGACGTCGCCCTGCTCGCGCATCGACTCGTCGTCGTGCAAGAGGTACTCGACGATGATCAGGTGGCCGCCGCGCTTGAGCAGGCGCGCCGCCGCGACGATCGCGTCGTCGGGCCGCGCCGCGTGGTGGAGGACGCGCGCCATCAGCACCAGATCGGCGCCGCCGCGCTGGCCGACCTCGACCGCGAGATCGCCGTCGTCGACGTCGCCCTCGCGCAGCCGGACGTTGGGCAAGCCGAGCGCGGTGATCCGGGCGGCGCAGCGCGCGAGCCGGGCCGGGCTGCGATCGACGGCGATGATGCGATCGTAGAGCGGCGACAAGAGCGGCAGCATCGTGCCGTCGCCGGTCCCGAGATCGACCGCGAGCCCGCGCGACGGCAGGAGCGGTGCGAAGATCGGCAGGAACCCGAGCAGCTCGGCGCCGGGCCCGGGGCCGACCTCGGCCAGCTCGGCGGCAGTGACCTCGTCGAAGTAGCGGCGCGAATGCTCCTCGCGCTGGCCGACGATGTGGGCGACCCGGGCGAGGCTGCCGTCGCGGGTGCACAGCGCCTGGCCCTCGGCCAGCGCGGCGGCGACCACCGCGTCGGTCGAGGTCGGCGCGCGCAGGAGGGTCCGGGTCCCGTCGCGGCGCGTCTGCAAGAGCCCGGCGTCGCGCAGCGGCTGCGACTTCTTGCTCACCTGGGGCTGGCTCTCGCCGAGCAGCGTCGCCAGCTCACCGACGGTCAGCTCCTCGGAGGAGCACAGCGCCAGGAGCCGCAGCCGGTCCTCGTCTCCGAGGATGCGGAACAGATCGGCGCGGGGCGAGGCGGACACCAAACACTTATATTCTTCGATGCGAATATTGGCAAGCAAGAATCGTTGGACGCGGCTGCCGGACGACCCCGCTCGCGAGACGCCGTGTTACCAACGCCCATGATCAGCACCAAGCACGTCTACCTCGGTCGTCTCGGCATCGCCCTCGCACTCGCGCTCGGCCTCGCGGGTGCGGGCTGCAAGAAGAAGGAGCAACCCGCGGCGACCGGCTCGGGATCGGGCACGGGGACCGGGTCGGGCACGGCGGCGGTCGCGGCGGTCGATGCGCCACCCGCGCCCGTGAACCTGATCACCAAGGCGGCGACGCCGCAGGAGGCAGTCGACGCCGCCGATCGGTCCGCCGAGGACAAGGCGCTCGACGCGGGGCGCAAGCCGGTCGAGCTGCTCACGCTGCTCGGCGTCGCCGAGGGCCAGAAGGTCGCCGAGCTGTTCGCGGGCGGCGGCTACACCGTCGAGCTGTTGGCGCGCGTCGTCGGTCCGACGGGCACGGTCTACGGGCAGAACACGAAGAAGATCCTCGAGATGTTCGCCGAGAAGCCGTGGGCCGCGCGCCTCGCGCACCTGGCGTCGCCGACGATCGTGCGCGTCGATCGCGAGCTCGCCGAGCCGCTGCCGCCCGAGGCCACCAACCTCGATCTGGTGGTGATGCACCTCGTCTATCACGACGCCGTCGCGATGGGCGTCGACCGCGCCGCGATGAACCTCGCGATCTGGAAGGCGCTGAAGGACGGTGGTCACTTCGCGATCATCGATCACTCGGCGAAGGACGGCTCGGGCCCGAACAACGCCGCCGACCTCCACCGCATCGAGGCCGCGTTCGTCCAGTCCGAGGTCGAGCAGACCGGCTTCATCCTCGAGACCAAGAGCGATCTGTTTGCCCACGCCGAGGACACCCGCGACTGGAGCACGTCGCCGATGGCGGCCGCCGACAAGCGGGGCACCAGCGATCGCTTCGTCCTCTACTTCAAGAAGCCCGTCATCATCAAGTAGCTCAGCGGCGGAGGATGAACGGCTGCTCGACCTTCGAGGCGATCGGCCGGCCGTCGTCGTCGCGCGCGGGGTCGTAGCGGAACTTCCAGACGGCGTCCTCGGCCTTCTGATCCTGGCGCCGCGTGCTGCCGCGCTTCAGGCGCACGCCGACGACGAAGCCCTCGTCGTCGACGGAGAGCTGGACGAGGAAGAGGGTGCCGTCGTCGTCGTCGCCCTGGCGAGTGGGCCAGATGAGGCGGGCGGGACGGGCCTTGGAGGCGGGAGGCCGAGGCCGACGGGTCGCGAGCGACGCGAAGCCGTGGCCGTGACCGTTGCCGTTGCCGTTGCCGTTGCCGTTGCCGTTGCCGTTACCGTGACCGTTGCCGTTGCCGTTACCGTTCCCGTGACCGTTGCCGTTGCCGTTGCCGTTGCCGTTGCCGTTACCGTTACCGTTTTCCGTATCCGGGTTGCTCGGTGTCATTGGCGCGTCGCCGCTCGTCGAGGCCGCCACGGATACGGGCTCGGTGACGGCTACGGTTCCGGATACGGGTACGGTCACGGGAACGGTCACGGGAACGGTTACGGGAACGGTTACGGGTACGGTCACGGGAACGGTTACGGGAACGGTCACGGGAACGGCTGCGGCTATGGGGGCGGGGACGGCCGGCGTTGCGCGCGGACGTGGCCGCGGCTTGCTCGGTCGCACCGCCACGCGGTCGCCGCGCGCGCTGCTGCCTCCCGGATCGCGCGTCGCCACCGTCGCGACCGTCGTCGTCGCGGTCGCGTCGATCCGCGTCGTCACGCCGATCGTCACCGTCGTCCGCGCCCGCGGCGAGCGCGTCGCGTCATCGCGTCCACACCGCAGCCCCGCGGCGATGACCGCGATCAGGGCCGCGTGCAGCGCCACCGAGACGAGCCATCCACCGTGCGTCATCCCTGCGATCCACGCACGATCGGCCGCGACCGATCACGGCGCGTCGCTGACCATCACTGACCGCAGCGCGCGCCTTCGGTATAGCCAGCGTCGCGCCCCTCGTCGTAGCCCGCGTTCCACCCGACCGGATAGCCGGCGTCCCAGCCGCCGGTGTACGCCTGCGGATACGCCTGCTCGTAGCAGCTCGCATAGGCCGTCGCGTACGCCGCGTCCCAGCCCGCGCCGTAGCCGTCGTCGTAGCCCGGCTGATAGCCGTCGTCGTAGCCGTCGGCGCGACCGTCGGCCCAGCCCGCCGGATACGTCGCCTGGTAGCCGAGCTGGAAGTCGGGATTGGCGCGCTTGCCGTCGGCGAGCCCGCGCGGGTAGGCGCCCACGTCGATGACGTCGCGGTAGCCGCGCCGATGGCAGGTGCGCAGGTCCTCGGGCTCGGGGGCGTCCTTCGCCGACGAGGGGCAGGTCGCTGCGCCCTGGTTCCAGCCGTCGGTCCAGCCGACCGCGTGGCCGGCGCTCCACGCGTCGCTCCACGCCGCGTCGTGGCCGTCGCGCCAGCCCGCGTCGGCGCCGACCACCGCGCCGTCGCTGCAGCCGACGCCGAGGCCCGCGTCGCCGCCGTCGGCCCAGCCGTCGTCGTGGCCGATGGCGTAGGACTCGGCGTAGCCATCGGCGTGACCATCGCGGTAGCCGTCGGCGCGCCCTTCGCGCTCGCCGTCGGCGCGGGTCAGTGCCAATCCGTCACTGCGGCCGCGGTCGTAGCTCGCCTGGTTCTCGACCGCGGCGACGTGGGCGCCGTCGTCGAACGCGGCCTCGAGCTCGGCGCCGTCGAAGCAATCGAGGGTGTCGCACGCGCTCGCCAGCGCGACGCACAGGAGGAGCGCGAGCCGCAAGAATCGCATCGCGGGAGATGCGTGCAAGGCGGATTCCAGCGATCGCCGCCGCCGATTCGCCACTGTGGGCGGTCGACGGTGTAGCCGCCGCACCTCACCGAGCCAGCGCGGCACGCTCGCCGCCGATCACGGCACCGCGACGATCCAGACCTCGGGATTGCGCGGCAGGCCGGTCGTGATCGCGGTGGGCGCGACCTCGAAGACGATGCGCGTGCCGTCGCTCGACCAGCGATGATCGCCGACCGCGTAGCGGTTCGCGGTGTCGCGGGTCGCGTTCATCGACGTGATCGCGGTCGCGGCGGTCTCGACGCCCGCGCTCGGCATCACATACAGCTCGGTGCGCAGCGTGGTCTCGATCGAGTTGTTGGCCTGGGCGCGCCACGACGCGTCGGCGCGGCTCGACGGAAACGATCGGCGCGCGCCGTCGGCCGAGCGCTGCGCCAGATCGTCCCAGGTCTCGCGATCGGCGCCCGCCACCAAGGTCGCGCCGCCGCAGGTCGCGGTCGCGAGCTCGGTCACCGAGTCGAGCGTGCAGGTGAACGCGGCGTCGATGTACTGGTTGTTGGTGCGGCCGGTCGACGGCGGCGGCGTGAACGCGTAGCTGATCACACCCGCGTTGGTGATCGCGGCCGGCTCGTAGCGGCCGTTGCCCGGGGTCCCGGACGCCTCGACCGCGGCCTCGCTGGGCGCCAGGCGCACCGACTCGACGATCATCGGCGCGTCGGCGTCGCTGAACTTCGGCAGGCCGAGCACCGCGTTGTCGAGGCGCGCGACCCGCAGGCCCCAGCCGCGCCAGGGATCCTGACCGTTGGTGCCGGGCCACATCGTCGCCGGACCGTGGGTCGAGGTGGCGACGCGCTCGCCGAACACCAGCAGCGCGCCGTCGGGAGAGAACTGCGGGTGCAGCACGCCGTGGTGGACGCCGCGGGTCTGCGAGCTCCAGATCCGCGCCGCCCAGGTGGCGTCGGCCTTGATCATCCACAGATCGCTGTCGAGGCCCCAGTCCGGCATACTGTATACAGTATGCTGTGAGCTCGCGTTCTCGACCTGGACGACCAGGTACTCGCCGTTCGGGTGCCAGGTCGGGTTGCCGACGAAGCCCTGGCCGCGCGGGAACGTCATCCCGCAGGTGATGCACGCGGGCATCCCGGTGTCGGGGTTCGCGATGTAGACCTCGGTCGTGGTCGGCGCGTTCGGCGGCACGCGATCGAACGCGATCGGCCGCGCCGCGCCCGAACTGGTTCCCGCGCCGCCGAACCAGTCGACCCGTCCGCCCGCGGGCGACAGCTGCGCGACCCGGCGATCGATCGATCGCGTCGCCTGGTTGCTGGCGGGCGACGGATCCGGATCGGTCACGTTGTCGGGCACCACCAGATCGGCGACGACGGTGCCGGGCCCCAGGCGAGTCGGCACCGCGAGCACGCGCAGCGTGACGGTGTTGCTGTTGTTGGCGGCGACCGGCAGATCGAGGCCACTCCAGCTGGCGCCGCCTGCGGTCGAGGTGCCGCCGCACACCGCGCCGCCCTGGGCGGTGCAGGTCGCGCTCACCACCGCGATGCCGGGCGGCAGCAGCGTGGTGACGCCGGCGTCGATCACCGCGTCGGGCCCGAGGTTCGACACGACGATCGTGAACACCAGCTCGGTGTCGACCTCGACCATCGTCGGGGTCTGCTCGATGCGCAGATCGGAGGAGAGCGGGGCGTCGATACCCGACGCGTCGACGGCGCCACCGTCGTCACCGCACGACGCCAGCGCGGCGATCGCCAGCGCGATCAGCGGAGTGGTGCGGCGGTACGGCTTCGCGAGATCCAACATCGGCGCAGCATCCCACAACTACGGCGCGATCAGCTCGTCGAGGCCGTCGGTGAGCGGGATCACGGCGCGCCATCCGAGCGCGACCGAGGCGAGGGTCGGGTCGAGCACGTAGCGCATCTGCTCGCCGTCGCGGTACGGCAGCGCGCCGACGTCGAGCAGCGCCGCCGCGTCGGGGCCGATCCGCGCCGCGATCTGCGCGGCCAGCGCGCGCAGCGTGTGCTCGACGCCGCTGGCGACGTTGTACGCGCCCGCGGGGCCGGCGATCGCGGCGACGATCGCGGCGGCGACGTCGTCGACGTGGATCAGATCGCGGGTCTGCTCGCCCGCGGTCATCGCGAACCGCTGGCCGGCCCGCAGCGCCGCGACGATCGACGGCACGAACATCGCGCCGCGCTGGCCGGGGCCGTACACCACCGCCGGTCGCAGCACGACCGCGTCGATCGCCGCGGCGATCGCGCGCTCGCCCTCGATCTTCGCGCGCGCGTACGGCGAGTCGCCGTGGAGCGGCGCGTCCTCGCGGAACGGCGGGTCCTGGGCGCCGTAGCACTCGCCCGAGCTGAGGTAGACCGCGCGCCGCAGCCCGGCGCACGCGCGCACCGCCGTCACCGCCGCGGTGACGTGCTCGGCGCGGTTGTCGTCGACGGTCGCGCGCCGCGCGCCCGCGGCCCACACCAGCACGTCCCAGCCCGACGCGCCGATCGCGCCGACGTCGTCACCGACCTCGAGCACGCCGACGTCGTGGCCGGCGGCGCCGAGCGCCTGCACCGCGCGCGCGCCGATGAACCCACGGCCACCACCGACCAGCACGCGCAGCGGACGAGCCCTCATGCGCACGCACGGTAGCAGGCGCGCGCCGCGAGATCGATCCGGTGTACGGTCCGGCCGATGCGTCTGTGGATCTGCGCCGCCGCGGTCGCCGCGTGCTCGTCGCCCGGCGGCCGACCCGCGATCGACGCCCCGACGGTGATCGACGCCCCGACCGCCCCGGCCCCGACGCTGCCGCCGCTGGACGCACCGCTCGACTACCAGCTCGGCGGCGCCTACCCGCCGCCCGCCGGGGTCCGGATCGTCGCGCGCGATCGCACCGCGGCGCCCGCGGTCGGGCTGTACAACCTCTGCTACGTGAACGGCTTCCAGGTCCAGCCCGACGAGGCCGCGGGGTGGCTCGCCGACCACGCCGAGCTGATCCTGCGCGACGACGGTGGCGCGCCGGTGATCGACGCCGACTGGAACGAGATGCTGATCGACGTCGGCACCGCGGCCAAGCGCGCCGCGGTCGCCGCGATCGTCGGCGACTGGATCGCCGGCTGTGCCCGCGATGGCTTCGACGCGATCGAGATCGACAACCTCGACTCGTACACCCGCTCGGGCGGCCGGCTGTCCGAGGACGACGCGGTCGACGCGATGGCGCGCTTCGCCGCGGCGGCCCACGGCCACGGCCTCGCGATCGCGCAGAAGAACTCGGCCGAGCTGGTCGGGCGCAAGGCCGCGCTCGGCACCGACTTCGTCGTCGCCGAGGAGTGCAATCGCTTCGCCGAGTGCGGCGACTACACCGCGGCCTACGGCGATCACGTGCTGGTGATCGAGTATCGCCGCACCGACTTCGACGCCGGGTGCCGCGACTTCCCCGGGCTGTCGATGGTTCTCCGCGATCGCGATCTGGTGCCGTCGGGCCAGGCCGCGTATGTCTACGCGGGTTGCTGATGAGCGCACCACTCGATCTCCTGCTCGCCGACGGCGTGATCGACGAGATCCTCGGTCGCCTGAAGAGCGGCAAGGAGGCCGACATCTCGCTGGTCTCGCACCGCGGCCAGGTGCTGGCGGCCAAGGTCTACAAGGATCGCGCGACCCGCAGCTTCAAGAACAACGCCGACTACAAAGAGGGTCGCAAGACCCGCAACAGCCGCACCGCGCGCGCGATGGAGACCGGCGGTCGGTTCGGCCGCGACGCCGCCGAGCAGGCGTGGAAGAGCGCGGAGTCGTCGGCGCTGTCGAAGCTGATCGCCCACGGCGTGCGGGTGCCGAAGCCGGTGATGTTCTACGAGGGCGTGCTGCTGATGGAGCTGGTGCTCGACGCCGAGGGCCGGCCGGCGCCGCGGCTGATCGACGTCGCGCTCGATCCCGATGCGGCGGCCGCGGTGTTCGCGGATCTGCGCGGCCAGATCATCGCGATGCTGTGCTGCGATCTGATCCACGGCGATCTGTCGCCGTACAACATCCTCGCCGCGGCGGCCGGCCCGACGATCATCGACTTCCCCCAGGTGATCTCGGCGGCCCACAGCTCGCGCGCGCAGTTCTTCTTCCAGCGCGACTTCGACAACGTGCTGCACTACGTCGTGGGCGCGAACCCCGCGCTTGCGCGCCACGCCAGCGACGGGCCGGCGATCTGGCGCGCGTACACCGGGCGGTTCCTGACGCCCGGGTTCGTGCCGCCACCGCCGCGGCCGCCGCCACCGCCGCAGCGACGGCCCGAGCCGCGGCGCTCCGACGTGCGGCGGCCCGAGCCGCGCGGCGCCGATCCGCGTCGCGTCGAGCCGCGCTCGGATGAACCGCGTCGCGCCGATCCGCGCGGTCCGCAGCGGCCGAACGAGCCGCGCGGTCCGCAGCGGCCGAACGAGCCGCGCGGTCCGCAGCGGCCGAACGAGCCGCGCGGTCCGCAGCAGCGCGCGAACGAGCCGCGCGGTCCGCAGCAGCGCGCGAACGAGCCGCGCGGTCCGCAGCAGCAGCGCGCGAACGATCCGCGTCCGCCGACGCACCGCGCCGATCC
>JAYTAJ010000702.1:0-3642 GCA_043737575.1 Myxococcales bacterium
GTCTCGCTTGGTCCTGCACCCGATGACTGCGTTGCGCCCTGCGGTGCTCGGCTCATTTGCTTCAGCAAACTCGCCTCCGCTCCTCGGTCGCGCCTTGTCCTCGGGCACATGCCCTGCGCGATCCTGGGACCAACTCAGGGAAGCCAAGGGGTTATCGGTCGAGAAACTCGAGGGCGTTGCCGCCGAGGATGCGCTCGATGTCGCGGGCGGGGCCGGGCAGGCGCTCGACCCAGCCGCGGATCGCGCCGTAGTCGTAGCCGCCGTCGGCGTCGTGGAAGCCGTAGGGCGCGTCGGTGCCGTAGAGCACGCGCTCGGGGCCGACCGCGGCGACGGCGTCGCGGACCAAGGCCTCGTCGAGGTACGGGCTCGACACGTCGATCGCGAGGCGGCGATCGTCGCGGATCGCGCCCCACATCCGATCGTAGTGCGGGATGCCGGCGTGGGCGAAGATCAGCCGCAGCCGCGGGCACGCGTCGGCGAGGACGCGCCAGGCGCCGCGGTCGCCGAAGCCGAGGTGGATCAAGATCGGCAGCGCCAGCTCCTCGCACCGCCGGGCGATCGGGAGGGCGTCGGTGACGGGCCAGCCGTGCCAGTGGGGGTGGAGCTTCACGCCGACGAAGCCGGGCACCGCGCGCCAGCGGTCGAGCTCGTCGAGGCCGACCCCGGCCCGCGGGTTCAAGAAGATCCAGCCGAGGAACCGCGTCGGGTGCGCGGCGAGGACGGACGCGACCGCGGCGTTGTCGGGGCGCGGGTAGATCTGATAGACGCGGCCGCGCAGCTTGAGGTCGCCGGAGTCGGTGATGGTCCGGGCCGCGACCGCGCGTGCCATCGGGTGACACGGCGAGCGCATGAGGCGGCGGGCGACGACCAGGAGCCCGGCCGGCAGCTCGGGCAGCGGGTCGTTCATGCACGGGATCAGGGCGACGCGGTCGAGGCCGCGGGCGTCCATCTGGGCCAGCATGGCGGGGACATCGAGCATCCGCGGCTCGTAGTGGGCATGGACGTCGACGACCGGCACCGCGCGATTGTGCATCAAGTGCGGCGAGGGCGTGGTCGCTCGGTTGACCGCGCTCGGGCCGCAGGGGCAGACTCGGGGGATGGCGCGCCTGTATCGGGTCCACGACGACAAGACCATCGGTCAGATCACCGAAGCCCAGCTCAAGTTCCTCGTCGACATGCTCGAGGAGGAGGACGACGAAGATCAGGACTACTTCATCGATCAGGAGACGCTCGAGCTGTTCAGCGACAACGGCTGCGACGCCGAGCTCCTGGCGCTGCTCGAGAGCGCGCTCGAGGACGGCGAGGACGGTGTCGACATCGCCTGGGAGAAGACCGACGCGTAGCGGGTCAGCGCAGCAGCGCGTAGATCGCGACGGTGGCGATCGACAGCGCGAAGCCGCGGACCGCCGACAGCGGCGCTTCGCCGGGCGCGCCGAGGGGGACGGTGGTGGCGCGATCGCTGTCGACCCAGACCCGGGCCTGCTTCTCGCCCGTGCCTGCGGCGATCGCGATCTCGGCGTAGCCGGTCGGGACGTCGTCGATGACGATGCGCTCGGTGCGGACGTCGTGGACGACCAGCACGCCGTTGACCGCGACCGACACGTCGGCGGCGGGGCCGGCGAACACCAGCGTGATCGATCCGGTCGGCGCGTCGGGCGGCGCGGGGTAGCGGGCGTGGACGTCGTGAGCGCACGCCGAGGCGACGAGGGCGATCGCGAGGACGGCCCCGGGGATGGGCTGCGATCGAGGGCGAGGGGAGGGCGACATGCCGGGTTGGTCCGACGCGCGGTCGCGGTGGTTGTCCGTCGCCGCGGCATTCGATCCGCGCCCCAGGTCAGGGCGTACGAATCGGACAGGGGATGCGCAATACTGTCGCCGTGGCGAACCTTGCGACGCCGGCTCGGGTCGAAGCCAAGCTGACCCTCGACGAGCTGGTGCGCGATCATCCGTGGCCACGCGCGTACGCCGACGCCAGGCGGCTCGAGTGGCTGTGGGTGATCGACGTCGACCTGCCGTCGGAGCGGCTGTGGTCGCTGGTGTCCGACGTGTCGCGCTTGAACCGCGCGCTCCGCAACCCGGAGATGAAGTTCACCGAGAAGGACGGGCTGCGGTTCGGCGAGGCCCGCTACAGCGGGGTCTTCCACGCGTGGCACGAGCTGCCGTGGGAGTGGGTCGCCGGGCGGTGGTTCACGTTCTCGCGGGTCTACTCGCGCGGCGCGATGCGCACGCTCTACGCGATCCATCGCTTCGAGAGCCTCGGCCCGGGGCGGACCCGGCTCTACGTCTACTTCGGCATCGTGCCGCGGACGTGGTTTCTGGCGCCCGCGCTGATGGCGTCGTTCGCGCTACTGGGCCGCCGCTATCGCCGCTGCATCCCGCAGCTCGCGCGCGATCCGTTGTCCTTGGCGCTGCCCGAGGTGCTGGTCGCGGCGGGCGGGTTGTCGTCGGACGCCGAGCGCCGCGTCGCCGCGATCGAGGTGACGTTGCGCGATCAGGTCGAGCCGGCGGCGTTGCAGCGGCTGATCGAGCTGGTGCGATCGGGCGACGATCTGGACGTGTGTCGGGTCCAGATCCGCCAGCTCGCGCGATCGTGGGGGCTCGACGAGGACGTGGTGCTGCGCGGCTGCCTGCACGCGACCCGGGCCGGGCTGCTCGAGCTGGTCTGGGACGTGGTGTGCCCGCACTGCCGCGGCGTCCGGGTATCGCAGACCCAGCTCGACGCGGTCGCGACCGAGGGCTCGTGCGACGTCTGCGACGTGACCTTCGGCACCGCCGACGCGGTCGAGGTGTCGTTCCGCGTCCACCCGTCGCTGCGCTCGGTGACGCCGCGGCTGTACTGCAGCGCCGAGCCCGCGACCAAGACCCACATCCGGGTCCAGCGCGCCCTCGAGCCGGGCGTCGACTCGACGGTCGCGATCGATCTGCCCGCGGGTCGCTATCGCCTGCGCACCCGCGGCGGTCAGGCGCCCGCGGGATTTCTCGACGTGCGGCCCGACGCCGCCGAGGCGCCGATCCGGTGGCGCGCCGCCGCGGCGTTCGGCGAGCACGCGACCGCGCCGAGCGCGGCCCTGGCGCTGGTGAACGACGTCGCCGCGCCCGAGACCTTCATCGTCGAGGCCGCGAGCCCGACCGATCTGGCGCTGCGGCCGGGCCGGCTGTTCAGCCTGCAGGAGTTCCGCGATCTGTTCAGCGAGGAGTACCTCGGCGCCGACGTCCAGCTATCGGTCGGCGAGCAGACGATCCTGTTCACCGACATGGTCGGCTCGACGGCGATGTACGCGCGCCAGGGCGATCCCGCGGCGTTCGTGACGGTGAAGAAGCACTTCCAGACCGTGTTCGCGATCATCGCCGGGCACCGCGGCGCGGTGGTGAAGACGATCGGCGACGCCGCGATGGGCGCGTTCACCGATCCGGTCGACGCGGTGCGCGCGGCCGAGGCGATCCAGCACGCGTTCCCCGACGGCGCGGCGGTGCGGCTGCGGGTGTCGATCAACACCGGCGCGTGCATCGCGGTGCGGTTGAACGCCAACCTCGACTACTTCGGCAACGCGGTGAACCTCGCGGCCAAGCTGCAGGGCGCGGTCGACGCCGGGCAGATCGTCGTGTCGGAGGCGACCTATCGCGCGCCCGGCGTCGGCGAGC
>JAYTAJ010000703.1:0-8294 GCA_043737575.1 Myxococcales bacterium
CGCGGCGATCTGATCCCGCGCGCCGTGCTGTTCGGCAATCCCGAGCGCAACGCCCCGCAGCTGTCGCCCGACGGCAAGTGGCTGGCGTTCGGCGCGCCCGCCGACGGCGTCATCAACGTCTTCGTCGCGCCGGTCGGCGATCTCGCCGCCGCGGTGCAGGTGACCTTCGACAAGTCGCGCCCGGTCCGCCAGTACTTCTGGTCGACCGACGGCAAGTACGTCCTCTACATGCAGGACGCCGCGGGCGACGAGAACTTCCACCTGTTCCGGGTCGGCCCCGACGGCAAGGACCCGCTCGACCTCACGCCCAAGAAGGGCGTGCGCGCCGACCTGATCGGCATGTCCGAGAAGATCTCGACCCACGTGCTGGTCGGCATGAACGATCGCGATCCCGCGCTCCACGACGTCTACAAGATCGAGCTCGCGACCGGCGCCGCGACGCTCGTGCTCCAGAACCCGGGCTACATCAACCCCACGGCCGACGACAACCTCGAGCTGCGCCTCGCCAACGAGTTCCAGCCCGACGGCTCGATGAAGATCGTCGCCCTGACCAAGAAGGGCTGGGTCGATCACGACCTGGTGCCCGCCGACGACTCGCTCACCACCAACACCCTCGGCTTCGAGTCCAGCGGCAAGCGCTACTACCAGCTCGACGCCCGCAACCGCGACACCTCGGCGCTGTTCGTCGTCGACGCCGCGACCAAGAAGCGCACGCTCCTCGCCGAGCACGCTCGCGGTGACGGCAGCGGCGCGATCGCGCACCCGACCACGGGCGTGATCCGTGCGGTGTCGTTCAACGTCGCGCGGCCCGAGTGGAAGGTGCTCGACAAGAAGATCGCGCCCGACCTGAAGGCCCTCGCCAAGCTCGACGACGGCGACTTCGGCGTCATCTCGATGAGCAAGGACGACAAGACCTGGATCGTCGCGTTCAGCGGCGACCGCCAGCCGGTTCGGTTCTGGCGCTGGGATCGCAAGACCCAGAAGGGCACGATGCTCTACGCCGGGCGCCCCGCGCTCGAGGGACTGCCGCTCGCGCGCATGCATCCCGTCGAGGTCACGGCGCGCGATGGCCTGACGCTGGTCAGCTACGTCACCCTCCCGATCGCCGCCGATCCCGACGGTGACGGCACGCCCGACGCGCCGGTCCCGATGGTGCTGCTGGTCCACGGCGGCCCGTGGGCCCGCGACAACTGGGGCTACAGCCCGATGGTGCAGCTCCTCGCCAACCGCGGCTACGCGGTGATGAGCGTCAACTTCCGCGGCTCGACCGGGTTCGGCAAGAAGTTCGTCAACGCCAGCAACCTGCAGTGGGGCAAGACGATGCACGACGACCTGCTCGACGGCGTCGCCTGGGCGGTCGAGCACAAGATCACCAACGCCGCCGACGTCTGCATCATGGGCGGCAGCTACGGCGGCTACGCCACGCTCGCCGGCCTCACGCTCACGCCGACGACCTTCAAGTGCGGCGTCGACATCGTCGGCCCGTCGAACCTGATCACGCTCGTCGAGTCGGTGCCGCCGTACTGGAAGCCGCTGCTCACCGTGTTCAAGCTGCGGATGGGCGACTGGACCACCGCCGAGGGCAAGGCCGCGATGCTCGCGGTGTCGCCGGTCACCCACGCCGACAAGATCGAGCGGCCGCTGCTGATCGGGCAGGGCGCCAACGATCCGCGGGTCAAGCAGGCCGAGTCCGATCAGATCGTCGCGGCGATGAAGCAGAAGGGCCTGCCGGTGACGTACGTGCTGTTTCCCGACGAGGGTCACGGCTTTGCGCGGCCCGAGAACATGCAGGCGTTCATGGCAGTGACCGAGGCGTTCCTGTCGGCGCACCTCGGCGGCAGCTATCAGCCGAGCGCGAAGTCCGACTTCGCGGGCTCGACGATCCAGATCAAGGCCGGGGCCGAAGGGATCCCGGGCCTGCCCGATGGCGTCGGCCGCTGACGATTGACGACAAAACCTGACAGACCGCTGTCACGCGCGCGTGCGACGTCCGTTGTCGCGCGACGCGCATGTGTAGCGCATGTGTACCGAGGCGAGCATGAATGGCGATTGCTGTAAGGTGGGCCGCAACTTGACACGACGCGAGAACATCCTAAGCCGAGGCATGGTTTCGGCGGTCCAGAAGTCGGTCGTGGTCGGTGTGCTCGTGGCCGGAATCGCCGCGAGCCCCGCCGCGATCCGAGAAGCCCATGCCCAAGAACAAGGCGCGCAAGCGCTGTCGATCGAAGACGCGCTGCGCAGCGCCGAAGAGGGCGCGGCCGGGATCCTGGCGGCCCGCGCGAAGGTCGTCGGCGCCCAGCGTGGCGTCGACGCGGCGCGGAGCGGCTACTTCCCGCAGGTCAACGGCAGCGCGTCGTACAGCCTCACGCTCGCGTCCGAGTTCGCGGATCTCGATCTCGGCGCGCTCGTCCCGAACTACGGCGACCTCCTGTGTCCGTTCGACGACGACCCGCGCGACTTCTTCTGCGAGCAGCGCTACCAGGACCTCTACAACCCGCAGCCGACCGAGGGCGGCGACTCGGGCGGCGGCTTGCCGTTCGGGCAGCGCAACACCTGGCGCGCGGGCATCAGCGTGGCGCAGCCGATCTACGACGGCGGTCGCACCCGCGCCAACGTCCGCAACGCCAAGCTCGGCGTCGCGCTCGCCAAGCTGTCCGAGCAGCAGATCCGCGCGAGCGCGGTGTTCGGCGCGGCCCGGATCTACTACAGCGCGCTGCTCGCGCAGCGTTCGGTCGCGATCACCGAGGCGTCGCTGGCCTCGGCCCAGGCGGTCCTCGATCAGGCCCAGCTCCAGAACGCCAACGGTGCGCTCGCCGAGTTCGACGTGGTCCGCGCCGAGGTCGCGCGCGACAACGAGCGCAACCGGCTCGTGACCATGCAGGTCTTGCGCGAGAACCAGTTCGTCTTGCTGAAGCGCGCGCTCCGCATCCCGCTCGATCGCGAGATCACGCTGACGTCGAGCCTCGATCTCGCCGACGCCAACCCGGACAACGACGGCGTGATCGCGAAGGCCGTCGCCGCGGCCGGGCTCACCGCCCAGGGCAAGCGGCTCCTCGTCACCCAGGCCGAGCTCAGCGTCGCCGCGAGCAAGAACGCCCGCGCCGTCGCCGCCGCCGATCGCCTGCCGCAGATCACCGCGGTCAGCGACTTCGGCCTCGTCAACTACGACGTCCATCCCTTCAACCCCGACTGGACGACCAACTGGACCGTCGGGGTCAACCTGTCGATCCCGATCTTCGACGGCTTCCGCCGCCGCGCGCTGGTCCGCCAGGCCGACGCCGAGGTCGCCGCCGCGCGCGCGAACCTCGAGGACGCCGAGCGCCTCTCTGGCATGGACGCCGCGATGTCCGACGTGCAGATCTCCGCGGCGCTCACGCGCTGGCAGACCAGCGCGCGCACCGTCGTGCTGGCGCGCCGCGCCAACGAGATCGCCGAGCTCCGCTTCGCCCAAGGCGCGTCGAGCCAGCTCGAGCTGGTCGACGCGCGCCTGCAGCTCAACCTGGCCGAGGTGAACCAGGCGACCGCGGCGCACGATCTGCGCGTGGCGTGGTTGCGGCTCGCGCTGCTCCCCGGGCTGCAGCTCCTCGAAGGCACCTGATGCGCCGCCGGTCGGCGCTCGACTCCTTGCTCCAGGAACGATCCATGTCCACCCGTCTGTCTGCTGCCGCCGTCGCCCTCGTCGCCACGCTCGCCCTCGGAGCCTGCAAGAAGCCGAAGGAGGAAGGCCCCAAGGTCGCGCCCGCGGTCCCGCTGGTCAACCTCGCCGAGGAGGACGTCGCCAAGGTCGCGCGTCGCAAGATCGCGACCGGCCCGCGGGTGTCGGGCACGCTCGAGGCCCGCGAGCACGCGGTGCTGCGCGCCGAGCTCGGCGGCACCGTCACGATGGTCGGCCCCGATCTCGGCGACCCGGTGAAGAAGGGCGACGTCCTCGCGCGCATCGAGTCGAAGGCGCTGGGCCAGGCGGTGTCGTCGGCGCAAGCCGGCGTGTCGTCGGCTCAGGCCGGGGTCCAGTCGGCGCAGGCGTCGGTCGATCTCGCCAAGCGCGAGGTCGAGCGCACCGAGGCGCTGGTGAAGGGCGGCGCGGCTCCCGCCCGCGACCTCGATCGTGCGCGCGCGACCCTGCGCTCGGCCGAGGCGTCGCTCAGCCAGGCCCGCTCGGGCGTGACCACCGCGCGCTCCGGGGTGGCGTCGGCCAGCTCGTCGCTCGGTGACTCGACGGTGCGGTCGCCGATCGACGGCGTGGTCATGAAGCGCGACATCAACAAGGGCGACGTCGCCCAGCCGGGCGCGCTGCTGTACGAGATCATCGTGCCGTCGACCATGCGGCTCAACGCGTCGGTGTCGTCGGAGGATCTCGGCGCGCTCACCGTCGGTCGCCGCGTCGACTTCGAGGTCCGCGGCTACCGCGATCAGCAGTTCGCGGGCACCATCGCCCGCATCGCGCCCGCCGCCGATCCGGTGACGCGGCAGATCGCGATCATCGTCGAGATCCCCAACCCCGGCGGCAAGCTGATCGCCGGGCTCTACGCCGAGGGCCGGGTGTCGTCGGAGGAGCGCGACGCGCTGGTCGTCCCCGAGGCCGCGGTCGACGCGTCGGGCGATCGCCCGACCGTCATGCGGGTGAAGGATGGCGCCGCCGAGCGCGTCGCGATCGCGATCGGCCTGCGCGACGACGTCCACGAGGTCGTCGAGGTCACGACCGGGCTCGCCGAGGGTGAGCTGCTGATCCTGTCCCACGCCGCGCGCTCCATCGAGCCGGGCGCCAAGGTCGCGCCGCCGGGCGCGGCGAAGCCGCCGGCCAAGCCAGTCGAGAAGCCCGCGGCCAAGCCGGTCGAGCAGCCCGCGGCCCCGGCCCCGGCCCCGGCCAGTGGAGCACACTGATGTGGATCTCAGACTTCGCGATCCGCAAGCCGATCGTCACGACCGTCGTGATGGTCGCGCTGGTGGTGTTCGGGCTCATCGCGCTCAGCGGCCTCGACACCGACGAGTTCCCCGAGATCGAGGCGCCGGTCGTCGCGGTCTCGGTCATCTACCCCGGCGCGTCGCCGGGCACGGTCGAGCGTGAGCTGATCGATCCGCTCGAGGAGAACTTCCGCTCGATCTCGGGCGTCGACCAGATCATCTCGACCGCCGTCGACGGCTACGGCTCGATCGTCGTGGTCTTCGTCTTCGAGAAGAACATCGCCGAGGCGACCCAGGAGATCCGCGACAAGATCTCCGAGAAGCGCGGCGACCTTCCGATCGAGATGGAGGAGCCGATCATCTCGAAGTTCAAGATCTCGGACTTCCCGATCATCTCGCTGGTGCTCGCGTCCGAGACCCTCGATCCGATCGCGCTGACCGCGCTCGCCGATCCCGACATCTCGCGCGCGCTGACCGGCGTCCCCGGCGTCGCGTCGGTCGACGTCGTCGGCGGCACCGAGCGCGAGCTGACGATCGAGCTCAACCCGGCCGCGCTGACCGCGACCGGCATCAGCGTCGCGCAGGTCGTGCAGGTCGTGCAGATCGAGAACCTCGCGGCGCCGGTCGGCCGCCTGACCGGCGCGCTCGAGGAGCGCACCATCCGCCTGCGCGGCCGCCTCGAGACCCCCGCCGACTTCGCCCAGCTCGTGGTCAGCCGCACCGCCGATGGCGTGGTGCGGCTCGGCGACATCGCGACCGTCAAGGACGGCAGCGAGGAGCAGCGCACCGCCGCGCTCTACAACGGCACCCGCGCCGTCGGCATCGACATCAAGAAGGCGACCGGCTACAGCACGACCGAGGTCAGCGCCGCGGTCCAGACCCGCATCGCCAAGATCCGCGAGACGCTGCCGCCCGGCACCACCCTCGAGGTCGTCAACGACTCCGGCGTGCGCGTGAAGGAGTCGGTCGCCGACGTCCAGACCTCGCTGCTCGAGGGCGCGCTGCTCACCATCCTCGTCGTCTTCCTGTTCCTCAAGTCGTGGCGCTCGACCGTGATCACCGGCCTGGCGCTGCCGGTGTCGGTGATCGCGTCGTTCCTCGCGGTCGCCGCGTTCGGCTTCACGCTCAACACGATGTCGCTGCTCGGGCTGTCGCTCGCGATCGGCATCCTGATCGACGACGCGATCGTGGTGCGCGAGAACATCGTGCGCCACATGGAGATGGGCAAGGATCACGTCACCGCGGCCCGCGAGGGCACCGCCGAGATCGGCCTGGCCGTCGCTGCGACCACGTTCTCCATCGTCGTGGTGTTCGTCCCGATCGCGTTCATGGGCGGCATCGCCGAGCAGTGGTTCGCGCCGTTCGCGCTGACGATCGCCGCCTCGGTGATGGTGTCCCTGTTCGTGTCGTTCTCGCTCGACCCGATGCTGTCGGCGGTGTGGCCCGATCCCGAGGCGATGGGCCAGCACTCGTGGGTGACGAAGCGGCTCCTGTTCTTCGATCGGTGGTTCGCGGCGCTGACCCGCTGGTACCGCCGCGTCATCGGCTGGGCGCTGCGCCACCGGTTCATCATGGTGCTGCTCGCCTTCGTCGCCCTCGGCGGTGCGCTGGCGATCCCGATGTCGGGCGCGGTCGGCAGCGCGTTCATGCCGATCCAGGATCGCTCGGAGTTCTGGATCACCGTCGAGACCCCGCCCGGATCGAACCTGACGTACACCCAGAAGAAGGTCGAGGGCGCGGTCGCGATCGCGCGCAGCCACCCCGAGGTCGCGTACACCTACTCGACCGTCGGCGGTCAGGGCGGCGCGGTCGACAGTGCCACCGTCTACGTGCGGTTGATCCCGAAGCACAAGCGCAAGGCCCATCAGGACGACGTCGCCAAGCAGGTGCGCAACGAGATCCGGCAGCTGTCGGGCATCACCGCGTACATCAGCAGCGGCGGCTTCGGCAACCAGAAGCAGATCCAGATCCAGCTGACCGGCCCCGAGCTCGACGTGCTCAACAACCTCGCCGAGCAGGTCGCGGCCAAGGTCCGCACCGTCAAGGGCGCGGTCGACGTCGGGCTGTCGAGCAAGGGCCAGCGGCCCGAGGTCGAGGTCTCGCTCGATCGCGATCTCGCGGGCGCGCTCGGCGTCAGCGTCGCCGCGGTCGCGCAGTCCTTGCGCCCGGCGTTCACCGGCATCGACTCCGGCGACTGGATGGATCCGACTGGCCGTACCCGCGACGTGGTGGTGCGGCTGTCGCCCGACTGGCGGTCGCGGCCGTCCGACATCGCCGCGCTGCCGGTCTCGGTGCCCGGCCCCAACGGCAACATCACCGTGCCGCTCAGCCAGGTCGCGCAGATCAAGCGCAGCCTCGGCCCGGGCCAGATCGAGCACCTCGACGCCGATCGCGTCGTCACCGTCGGCGCCAACGTCGAGGGTCGGCCGCTGTCGGCGGTGGTCACCGAGATCGACGCGGCGCTCGAGAGCGTGTCGATGCCGGCCGGCTACGAGCGCAAGCAGGGCGGCGAGGCCGCGGATCAGGCCGAGGTGTTCGGCCGCATCATGGTCGCGCTCGGCACCGCGGTGATG
This sequence comes from Myxococcales bacterium, assembly GCA_043737575.1. Taxonomy (GTDB): domain Bacteria; phylum Myxococcota_A; class Polyangia; order Haliangiales; family Haliangiaceae; genus UBA2376. The sequence goes on from JAYTAJ010000703.1 coordinate 7,476, forward strand.
CTGATGTACTTCATCCTGGTCGTGCAGTTCGGCTCGTTCCTCGAGCCGCTGCCGATCATGGGATCGCTGCCGCTGTCGCTGATCGGCGTGATGCTCGCGATGCTGGTGACCGGCTCGACGCTCAACCTGATGAGCATGATCGGCGTGATCATGTTGATGGGCATCGTGGCGAAGAATGCGATCTTGTTGATCGACTTCGCCAAGCACGCCGAGGCCACCGGGATGTCACGCGAGGACGCGCTGGTCGAGGCCGGCGGCGTCCGCCTGCGTCCGATCATCATGACCTCGGTCGCGATCTGCGCCGGCATGCTGCCGGTCGCGCTCGGCTCGGGCGAGGGCGGCGACTTCCGCGCGCCGCTCGGCCGCGCCGTGATCGGCGGCGTCATCACCTCGACGGTGCTGACCTTGCTCGTCGTCCCGACCTACTACGACATCATCACCAACTGGCGCGACTGGGTCCTGAAGAAGCTGCGCGGCAAGTCGGCCCTGCCCGGCCACGGCGGGCCCGGTCACGGCGGGCCCGGTCACGTCGCGCACGGCGCCCACGTCCCGCCGCCGCCGACCCCGCCGCATCACGACGGCACGCCGTGATCGCCGCGCGACTCGCGCTGCTGTTGCTGCTCGCGTCGGGCTGCAAGCCCGGCGCCGCGTCGACGCCGTCGGCGCCCGCGCCCGATCGCCGCGCGTTCATCGCGTCGATCGAGGTCTGCAACGCCACCGAGGCCGCGCTGCGCGCCGAGCTCGGCCCGCCGACCCGCGACGGCCGCCTCCACGGCGCGCGCATCGTGTCGTGGATCATCTCGGACGGCGACGTCACCG
>JAYTAJ010000704.1:0-18987 GCA_043737575.1 Myxococcales bacterium
CGGCCTCGCGACCGCCGCCGAGCGCGCCGCGGTGGTCGCCGAGCTGTGCAGCCGCGACGGCGCGTGGGCCGCGCGCATCGTGCAGCGCGGTGACGTCGCCGGCTTCGACGCGGCGATCGCGCGCGGCCTCGCGGCCGGCGGTGCGGCCCGGGCCCAGGCGCTGATCGCGGCGACCGCGGGCGGCGTCGACGCGACGCAGGCGCTGGTCGAGGCGCTGGTCACGGGCGATCGCGACGCCGCCGCGGCGGTCGCCTAGCTCGACGACGTCCGCGCCGCCCACCTCTCGGATCGCCTGGTCAGCTTCGACAGCGCCGGTCGCGCCGCCCTCGCGCGCGCCCGCGCCGCGGCGCTGCGTCCCGGCACGCTGCTGTCGCGGCTGGTCGCCGACGACGATCCCGACGTGCGCGCCGCGGCGCTGCGCAGCCTGGCCGGCCACGCTCGCGCGGGCGCGCCGCCCGACGCCGGGCTCGCCGACGCCTGCGTCGAGCGCGAGCGCGCCGCCTTGGCCGCGTTGCTCGCGGCACGCCGCCCCGATGCGCCGCCGCTCCACGCCGCCGAGCTGGCCCGCGCGATCCGCCGCGGCAGCCGACGCCTGGTGCTCGCGGTCGCGCTCGCCACCGCCGCGGCCGACCGCGATCCGCTGCCGCTGCTCGCCGCCGGTCGGCGGCTGCTCGACGCGCCCGACGCGTTCCGCCGCCGCGCCCTCGATCTGTTCCAGGAGGTCGCGGTCGCGCCGCTGCCCGTGCTCGACACCCTCGAGGCGACCCTGCGCCCGCCGATCGGCAAGGGCGATCCCGGCGGCGTCGCCGCGGTCGATCCGTGGCTGGCCCAGCTGCTCGCGGGTGGTCACGCCGATCGCGAGGCCGGGCTCGCGGCGCTGCGCAGCTGCGCGTTCTTCGACGATCTCGCGGTCGAGCACGCCGATCGGCTCGCCGCCGCGGCGCCGCGACGCCACCTCGCCGCGGGCGACGTGCTGTTCCGTGCCGGCGAGCCCGGCGACGCGCTCTACGCCGTGATCCGCGGCGAGCTGATCGCCGAGGCCGATCCGCCTGTGCGCTGCGCCACTGGCACCGTGGTCGGCGAGCTGGCGTTGATCGACGACGCGCCGCGGGCGCTGACCGTGCGCGCCGCGGTCGACACCGACCTGCTCGTCGTCGAGCGCGCCGCCTTCGCCGCCGCCCTCGCCCGCTGGCCCGAGCTCGGCAGCGCGCTCCTGCGCACGCTCGCCAGCCGCTGATATTTTTCCCGCGCGGCGCGGCGCGACGACCAAGATCGAGACATGCATCGGTCCTCGCTCGCGTTCGTCTCCGGGTCGTGGCTCCTCGTCGCCTGCGCGACCGAGCCCGAGCCGCCCCCCGAGCTGGAGGCGACGATCGTCGCGGTCGAGCCGATCGGCGGCAGCCGCTACCGCATCACCGCCGAGCTGACCAACCTCGAGCTCGCGACCAACGTCCGCGCGACGTGGATCGTTCCCGGCCCCAACGGCGTGAGCACCACGTACCTGGTGCCCGCGGTCACGTCGTCGCGCTTCGACATCGAGACCATCGAGCTGCCCGCCTTCACGTCACAGCACGCCGCCATCGACGTGTCCTACGTGCTGGACTACCGCGACGGTCGCTCGATCGACGAACGGTCCTGGACCACCGCGCCGCCGGAGATCGCGACGGTCACCGACACCGTCGGCGACGCGTCGACGCTCACCGTGACCGGGACCGGCCTGGGGTCGTCGCGCGGCCTCCTGCTCGGAATCCGTTCGTCGGCCACCGCCGCCGAGACCGTGATCGAGCTGCCGACGTGGGGCGGCGGCGCGCGCGTCCCGATCTTGCTGTCGCCGCCGCTCGACGTGCCGCGCTACTTCGACGGCGCGGTGCCGCCCGCGACCGTGTACCTGAAGATCGAAGGCGCCGACGGCTTCATCCGCCATCCCGTCGGCACGACCCAGCTCCGGTACCGCGTCGGCGCGCCGGTGCCCGCGGCCGGCCCACCCGGCACCAACTTCGAGCTGGCGCTGTTCCATCCCGCGCGCGCGCCCGATCTCGCCGGGCTGACGGTGACGTTCGACGGCGTGCCGATCACGCCGCAGACCGTCAACGAGCACGAGGAGCTCACCGCGGTCGGCGCGATCTACCTGACGCGCGCGTGGTTCCGCGTCCCCGCCGGCACCGCGCCGGGCCCGTACCAGCTCCGCGTCGTCACCGCGTTCGGCGAGGAGTTGCTCGCCAACGGCTCGACCTTCGAGGTCGTCACGCCGTTGTGATCGTCACGTCGGCGGCGCGCAGCCGCTCGACCAGCCCCAGGCCGAGCGCGGTCGCGGGCGTGAGGACACCGCCGTCGCTCGTGATCGGATCGAGCGCGAGCGCCAGCGCCGCCTCGCCGATCAGCGTGGCGGTGCCGTCGTAGCCGGGATCGTGGCGATCGGCGAAGGTCGTCACCACCTGCTCGCCGTCGACCGCGCCGTGGAAGCGCACGCTGTAGCGGCCGCGGGCGCGCTGGTCGGCCGACGGTCCCTCGCCGGGTTTCGGCAGGCGGGCCTCGAGCTGGCGCCGCACGAAGCCGATCTGCGAGCCCGCGACCAGCCCCGCCATCGCGCCGGTGATCGCGATCGCGATCGCCGCGCCCTTCGGCGACCGCGGCAGGCTCATGCGCTCGTCGTACGAGAAGGCGTCGCCCCAGGGCCGGCCGAGCAGCGCGTGGCTGCGCCGCACCACGCGGGTGTTGATCGACGCCATCACGAACGGCGCGGTGATCGCGCCGAGCACGCGATCGTAGCCGGGGCCGACTCGATCGCGATCGGGGCCGCGCGGCGTGCCGTCGGGATCGAGGCCGTAGGGGTCGGCGAGGAGGCGGCGGGTCGCGCGATCGCGGCGGGCGGCGTCGAGCACGCCGAGCAAGCTGGCGACGGTGCCGCCCGAGGCAGCGCCGCGCAGCTCGAACAGCGCGGTGATGCGAGCCGCGCCGCGGCCGGTGCGCTCCTCGAGGGCGCGCTGGGCGACCAGCACCCCGAGATCCGACGGCACCGAGTCGAAGCCGCAGGCGTGGACGATGCGCGCGCCGGTGGCCTGGGCCCGCGCGTGGTGGCGATCGATCGACCCGCGGATGAACGGCACCTCGCCGGTCAGATCGCAGTACGCGGTGCCGGCCGCGGCGCACGCGGCGACCAGCGCCGCGCCGTGGACCAGGTACGGTCCGACCGTCGTGCAGACCGCGGTGGTGTCGCGCGCCAGCTTCGTCATCGCCGCCTCGTCGTGGGCGTCCCCGACGACGATGCCGATCTCGGCGGCGGCGGCGTCGATCGCGACCAGGTCGGCGCGGATCCGCTCGAGGCGATCGCGGCTGCGGCCGGCCAGGGCCCAGCGCAGCGGGGTGCCGGCGGCGCGGCGCGTGACGTACTCGGCGACCAGCCGGCCGGTGAAGCCGGTGGCGCCGAACAGGATCAGGTCGAACGTTCGCTCGGCGGACATGGCCGACAGCGTACTATGCTGGCCGGAATGGTTCGCGCAGGCGCCTCCGTTGCGATCGCGCTGGCGCTGTCCGCCTGCGGCGACCGCACGCCCGAGCGCGCGGCCCCGAGCGCCGCGCCGGCGATCGACGCCGCAGCCGCGCCGATCGTCGTCGACGCCGCGCCGACTCACTCGAGCGGCGGCCTCGCCGTCGAGCCCATCGAAGCCGGCGCGCCGCCCCCCGACGGGGCGCCGCCGCGCGCGATCGTCGTCGGCGGCGTCCGCTTCGTCGATCGCACCGGCCCCGGCGCGGTCTACCTGCTGGAGGTCGCCAGCAAGGATCGCCGCTCGATCGCGCTGACCGCGCGCGCGCTGGGCGGCGCCGACCGCCGCCTGATCCGCGAGGTCAAGGATCGCGCCGACGCCTGCCCCGATCGCAACCTCACCGGCTTCGCGCCGCCGTCGGTCGCGGTCACCGACGTCGACAGCGACGGCGTCGCCGAGCTCGGCTTCGGCTACCTGGTCGGCTGCGCGGGCGGGAAGATCGTTGCGAAGCAGCTCCTGCTCGAGGCCGACGCCAAGTACATCGTGCGCGGCTCGGCGCCCGACGGAGGCGCGCCCGAGCCGGTGGCCGCGCAGTGGCCGAGCGGCGGCCTCGCCCTCGCCGAGGCCGCGTACCGCGACAACGCCGGCGCGCTCGACGTCGCCGACGCGATCGGCGCGTCCGGCGACCGCGTGATCTACGACGGGATCTACGCCTACGAGACCGTCGCGCTCTCCCGCACCTCGGGCGGCGTCGCGGTCGACCTGTCGTACCCGAAGCTGCCGATGCTGGCGCGGTCCGAGGCCGGCGATCTGACGACCCACATGCGCGGGTTCCTGCGCGTCGACGAGCGCTGGGAGCGCAACCAGGTCGGCGAGCAGACCGGCGCGTGTCACGTCGAGCTGATCACGCCCGAGGTCGCGAGCGTCAGCTGCGAGCTGATGACCGACACCCGCAGCCGCGCCGATCACGACCAGGGCATGGGCGGCGCGCCGGCCGGGCCCGCGGTGCTCGGCCTCACGATCTGGCGCTCGCCCGGCCGCGAGCCGGTCACCGCCGAGGAGCTCGGCGCGCCCCCCGCGATCGCGCGCTGCGAGTGGGTGCTGGCCCCCGCCGGGCTGACGGCGATCCCCGACGCGTACGCCGACGCGCCGTGTCCCGACGAGCCGGTCGAGTGGGCCGAGCTGAAGCCGACCTCCCTTCGCGCGAAGGCGCTGGTGACCGCGATGCAGGCGCCATGAAGCGGTACGTCACCAAGCAGCGCGTCGTCGTCGCGATCGCGCTCGCCATCGTCGCGACCGGCACGATCTACGCGGCCGTCACCGGCTCGCTCACGCCGACCAGCGTGCGCGCCTGGCTCGACTCGCTCGGCCCCGCCGCGCCCGTGCTGTTCGTCGGCGCGTTCGTGATCGGCTCGTCGGTCGGCCTGCCCGGCACCGCGTTCGTCCTCGGCGCCCGCCTCGCGTTCGGGCCGTGGGCCGGCTTCTTCCTCGCCTACGGCGGCGGCATGCTCGCGGTCACGCTGCCGTTCTTCATCGCCCGCCGCGCCCGCGACGGCGGCCAGCCGTGGCGGCCCAAGGGCAAGCTCGCGGCCCGCGCCTTCGCCAAGCTCGAGACCCATCCGCGCACCGCGGTGATCGGCCTGCGCCTGATCCTGTGGTTCAACACCGCCGTCACCTACGCGCTGGCGTTCTCGCCGGTCCGCGCCCGCGACTACGTGCTGTCGTGCGCGATCGGCCTGGCCCCGGTGGTCGCGGTGATGGTGCTCGCGGTCGGCTACTTCCTGTAGCCCAGGGCTCACCGCGCGCGCACGGTGTCGACCAACAGGAAGTGATCGCTGTAGGCGTCGACGGCGGCGCAGCCGCGCTCGCGACGCGCATGCGGCGCATCCTACGCGATCACCAGTGGGCGCGACGGGTCTCGCGCAGCCACGCGTCGAGCGCGGCGACCGCCGCGACCGGTGGCTCGTCAGGGAGGACCGACGCCGCGACCGCGCGACCGAGCTCGTCGACCGCGCGCGTCAGCTCGCCGTGCCAGCGCGCCAGCTCGTCGCCGCTCAGCGCCACGCGCTCACCGGTCCGCTTGCGCGCGCACAGCTCGGCGACGTCGGGGCCGTAGCGCGGTGCCAGCACCGTCAGATCGGTGACCAGCTCGCCAGCGCGCAGGAGGTGCAGCCCGGTCCGCGCAGTGCGCAGCACGTAGAGCGCCTTCTTCGCGGTTGGCGACGCGATCGCGGCCTTGAGCTGCGACGCCGCGAACCCGCCGTAGTGGCGCGCCACCCGCCGCGACAGCGCCGCGATCACCAGCGGCCGCAGCGCGGTGAGCGCGGGCTCGTCGCAGCCGAGCACCAGGTCGCCGAGCAGGCGCTCGAGGTAGTTGCCGTTGCCCTTGAGCACGCCGCCGAGCACCGCGCCGAGCTCGTTCGAGCCGTAGTCGAGCTCGACGCCGTCGACGACCGTCATCAGCTCGGCGCCGCCCTCGTCGGGCGCGAGCCCCACCAGCGCCGAGGTCGGCGCGACGTGGACGCACTTCAGATCGAGATCGGAGTCCGGCGACGGAAAGCCGTAGGCGTGGGCGCCCGACAGATAGATCACCAGGTGGTGGCGCTCGGCGGCGCGCGCCGCGAGGTATCCGCGCGCGACCGCGGCCTGGTGATCGGTGATGGCGTCGAAGCGGAGCGGGATCGTCATGGGTCCTCGAAGCGCGCGATCGGTGGCGGCGGGGCGTCCCTGCCCCAGGGTCCCGGCTCGGCGGCGAAGGCGCGGCGCGCCGCCTCGTGACGGATCGATCGCAGCACCGCCTCGGCGCGCGCGAGATCGGCCCGCAGCGGCAGGCGGCTGGTGGCGCGGGCCGCGTCGAGGGCGGGCGTCATCGCGCGCGCCATCGCGACGACGTCGGTCATCGCGACCTCGCCGTGTTTGATCGCGAGCAAGGTCGCGCGCAGCTCGCCCGACACCCGCAGCTGCGGCGGCTCCGCGGGATCGCCGCCGAGCCAGCGCGTCGCCAGATCGAGCAGGCGGATCAGGTTGTAGGCGTTCTTCGGCCGCAGATCGCGCGGCGGCTCGAAGCCATGACCGCCCGCGCGCGCGAGCCCGACCAGCGCCGACCACTCGGCGGCGGCGAGGTGGCCCTGATCGTAGAGCGAGCGATAGAGCTGCTTCACGTAGTCGCGGGCGCGACGGACCGCGTCGCGCTCGGTCGGGCCCGGTACCTGGGCCGCGGCGGCGAGGCGGGCCGCGACCGCGTCGAGCTCGAGCGTCGGCTCGGCGGCGAGCCACGCCAGCACCAGCGCGCGGTGATCGGCGAGCCGCTGGTTGTGCTCGAGACGCTCGAGCTGCGACAGCGCGTAGCGACCGAAGCTGCCGTAGATCTCCTGGGACACGAAGGCGTCGCGCAGGCCCAGCACCTCGGCGCCCATCGGATCGCGGACCGCGCTCGCGTCGGCGGCGAACAGCATCTCGAGCGTGTTGGGATCGGCGCGCAGGCCCTGGCGGATGGTCTTGCCGACCTCCCAGTACGCGCGCGAGCTGTCGAGCGACGACAGATCGAGCGGTGGATCGACCAGCCCGGTCTGCCACGCGAACGGCAGCACGAACACGCCGCGGCGATCCTCGTCGCTCGCCGCGTGATCGAGCCCCCAGGCCCGCGAGCCGACCAGCGCGTCGACGACGATCGCCGGTTGCAGCTCGGCCCACGCGTCGTGGCGGCGCTGGGCGTAGCGCGCCAGCCCGAGCTTGCGCGGCACGACCTCGCTGCGCAGGTAGCGGATCCGGCCGACGCCGACGACCTCGAGCTCGACCGCGTCGTCGTCGAGGCCGACCACGCGCCCGACCGCGCCCTGCCCGACCACGCGATCGCCGACGACGCGATCGACCCGCGTCGTGACCTCGGTGCCGGGTGGCAGCGGCACCGCGAGCGGATCGACGTCGGCGAGGCCGGCCAGGCGCAGGGGCACGGCGTGAGCGTACTCCCGATGCGAAGCGCTCGGTCACTCGGCCTCACGGACATCTCGCGCGCACGCGACCGGGGCGCGCGTGTAGGCTCGCGATCGCGATGCGTCGATCTCACCTGGCCGTCGCGCTGATCGTCGCCGCCGCGATCGCCGCGCTCGCGCTGTGGTGGTCGCGGCGCGATCGCGAGTCCGAGGCCGCGACGACCGCGACCCGAGAACCCGCCGCGCTCGCGACCCCCGCGCCGCCGATCCCGATCCCGCCTGCGGTGGTCGTGACCGAGGCGCCGCCGGCGGCGGTCGCGGGCACCGACACCAGCGACGCGGCGTCGCGCGCGGTCGCGGTCGCCAAGCTCGACGAGACCATCGCGCTGTACCGGGCGACGATGACGTACCCGCTGTGGTCGCGGCCGGCCGACGGTTCCAACGCCCACCTCACGCACTGGAACCGCGCGATCGAGACCGGCCAGCCGTTCGCGGAGGACGCCGACCAGCGCACGATCGAGGCCCGCGCCGGGATCGATCGCATCTTCGCCGCGCCCGACGCCGCGGTGACGCTGGTCGTGACCGCGCGCTACGTCGACGACGGCAGCCCGGCCAAGCTCGACGAGCTCGACGCCCAGCTGCAGTGGCGCGATCGCGAGCATGACGTCTGGGTGACGGTGCAGCCGGTGCCGCTGCGCGCGACCGCCGACGGCTGGACCGGCGCGGTGGTGCCGTCGCAGATCGCGGCGCTGCGCGCGCCGATCCGCGAGGCCCGCCTGGTCGCCTACGTCCGCATCGGCGAGTTCTCGCGCGAGCTGACGCTCGACTTCGCGTACGCGATCGATCCGCCGGTCGTCGTCCACGGCCTGGCGTCGGACCGCGTGATCGACGGCGATCTGGTGCTCGGCCTCGACGTCGAGCTGGCGACCGCGGCGACCGTCGGCCTCCAGGCCACGCTGTTCGCCGCCGACGGCACGACCGCGATCGCGGTGTTCGACGATCGGATCGTCCCGACCCGGGCCGGTCGCCAGGTGGTGCCGGTGCGCTTCTTCGGCAAGGTCCTGCGCGAGCGCGGCGTCGGCGGGCCGTACCGCCTCGGCGCGATCCACGGCTACGTCCACCGCCCCGACCTGGTCCCCGATCAGCTGTTCTTCGATCGCGCCGACCTCCCCGCGCTCACCACCGCCGCCCACCCCGCGAGCGGGTTCGCGGCCGACCCGTACCACTCGCCCGAGGTCGACGCCCGCATCGCTCACTACCTGGCCTTGCGCGCCGCCCTGGGTGCAGGTCAGTCCCCGCCACCCCCGCCGAGGTAGCCATGTCGCCACGTCACCTGCTGATCCCGCTGTTCGTCGTCGCCGCCCTGATCGGCTCCGCGCGCTCGGCGCAGGCCGGCAACTACGTCGTCTATCTCCACGGCCGGTCGATGAACGGCTGGCCGAGCCCGGCCACGCTCGGCGCGACGCCCGACTGGTCGCATGTGCAACTGACGTACAACGGCAGCGCGTCGCTCGCCGACAGCGGCATTCGCAACACGATCGCCGACACCATCGCGACCTACTGCGGCGGTGGCAATCAATGCGTCGTCGTGTGCTACAGCGCCGGCTGTGCGCGCATGCTCGACAGCTACAAGCTGCTGAAGGATCAGGGCCGGTATCCGGCGAACATCCTGTGGTCGGAGGCGGCGGCGTCGGCGGCCGGCGGCAGCGAGCTGGCGGCGTACTCGACGAAGTGGTGGGTGAAGCTGCTCGCGAAGATCTTCAACATGGACGGCGCCGCGGCCATCGACTACGACATCCAGCCCAACATCATGCGGTATGGCGCCTACGCCAGCATCCAGAACCAGGCCACGGCGCCCGTCTATCACCTGGCCGGCAATCAGGACATCTGCATCACGATCAAGATCCTCTTCTTCATCCGCGTGAAGCTGTGTGGCAATGACCGGTTCCCGGGCGATCAGGGCGACGGCGTGGTGCCGGTCCACTCGGCCGGCGGCTACGCCGACACCGGCGCCCACTACGACACGAACGACGGCAGCGCGAAGTACGTCTTTCGCGCCTACGAGCAGACGCCGCTCTTCGCCGCCGATCACCGCGGCATCTTCGGACCGCTGGTGGCGCTGGGCAGCCTGCGCCTGGCGGTCGGCAAGAACGCCAGTTGCCCCAACCTGCCCACGGTCCCGGCCAGCGTGCCCGACGCGTCGATCATCTACGACGACGGCGACGGCGCGTTCACCGAGGAGTCGTCACCGCTCGGCCTCCTGGTCCTGTGCGGCGAGACCCTGTGGAACGGCAGCCCGCCGCTCTACGCCACCTGCCAGAGCGTGAACGGCTGCTGCAGCTCGTTCTCGTCGGGCAGCGCCGGTGGCTGCACCTGCGGCGAGGGCCTGTGCCGTCAGGCCAAGATCGCGCGGGCCAGCTACTACACCGCGACCGACTGCGGCGGCACCGAGTACTCGGCCACCGCCGGGCCCAACGACTTCGTCAGCTACGACGGCATCGGCATGGTCGGCGAGGCGACCCAGGGCGCGACGGTGCGATCGATGCGGTCGTGGCCCGACGGCCTGTGCCAGACGCTGGTCCACCAGGTGACGTGGAGCTGGAGCTGCGCCGAGACCCACCCGACGACCCAGTGGCTCGCCGCCGCGCGCAAGGTCTATCGGCCCGCGGGGGCGCCGCCCGCGCCCGAGGGTTGGGGCGGCGAGGTCGTGGTGTCGTCGACGAACCACAACGGCGCGTACTGCCCGTAGCGGATCACCGACCGGCGATGCGCCGCACCGCTTGCAGCGCGGGGATGCCGGTCACGCCGCCGCCACCGTGGGTCGCCGACGACGCCTGGTACAGCCCGCGGATCGGCGTCGTGAAGTCGGCGTACCCGGGCGCGGGCCGCATGTGGAACAGCTGGTTGGCCGACAGCTCGCCGTGGAAGATGTTGCCGCCGACGAGGCCGTAGGTCGTCTCCATCTGGTGCGGCCCGATGACCTGACGGTGCAGGATGCTGTCCGTGAAGCCGGGCGCGACCGCCTCGACCCGCGCGATCACGCGATCGGCGTAGCGGTCGAGGTCGTCGGTGTGCGGCGCCGCGGCGAACTGGTGGGGCACCCACTGCGTGAACATCGACATGACGTGGTGGCCGGGCGGCGCCAGCGTCGGATCGAACACCGACGGGATGCAGATGTCGGCGAACGGCGCCCGCGCGGCGCGGCCGGCCGCGGCGTCCTGGAACGCGCCCTCGAGGGTGTCGACGTCGTCGGCGAGGACGATGGTGCCGCCGTGGACCTCGGGGTCGAAGCCGGGCTTGCACGTGAACTCGGGCAGGCGATCGAGCGCGAGGTTGACCTTGACCGTGCCCGAGCGGGTCTTCCAGCGGCGGATGGTCTCGACGAAGTCGGCCGGCAGATCGGCGGCGTCGAGGTGATCGAGGAACGTGGTGCGCGGGTGCGTGGTCGCGATCACCACGGCCGCGTCGTACTCGGTGCCGTCGCGCAGCGCGACGCCGGTGACCGCGCCGTCGTCGACGCGGATGCGGGCGACGTCGGCCTCGGTGCGGATCGTCGCGCCCAGGTGCTCGGCGGCGCGGCGCAGCGCGGTGGTGACGCCGCCCATCCCGCCCTCGGGGAAGCCCCACGCGCCTTGCTGGCCGAGCCCGACGTCGCCCATCTTGTGGTGCGCCATCACGTACGCGGTGCCTGGCGATCGCGGCCCGGCCCAGGTGCCGATCACGCCCGACACCGCGAGCACGCCCTGCACCTGCGGCGACTCGAAGTGATCGGCGAGCAGGTCGGCGACGCTCATCGTCATGAGCCGCGTGACGTCGGCGACGCCGCGCTCGTCGAGGGTGCGCAGCTTCCACGCCAGGGACAGCTGCCGCCACAGCGCGCCCGGGCTCAGCGAGCCGAGCCGCGGCGGCACGGTGGTGAGCAGCGGTCCGAGCACCGCGCCGAGTCGGCCGAGCCACGCGTCCCAGCCGACGATCGCGTCGGCGTCGCGGTCCGAGAACTTGCGCAGCTCGGCCTGCCGCCGCCCGAGGTCGTCGCACATCATCAGGTAGCGACCGTCGGCGTGAGGCGCGAAGTAGGGGTGCTGGGGATAGACCTTGTAGCCGAACCGCGCCAGCTCGAGCTCGTCGACGATCGCGGGCGGCATCAAGCTCACCACGTACGACAGCGCGGTCATCTTGTAGGCCGGGCCCCACGGGGTCTCGGTGATCGCGGCGCCGCCGACGACATGGCGGCGCTCGAGGACGATCACCTTGCGGCCGCGCCGCGCCAGGAGCCCGGCGGCGACCAGGCCGTTGTGGCCGCCGCCGACGATGATCACGTCGTACTGGTGCGAGGGCGACATCGGCCGCACCTTACGCGATCACGCGGTGCGATCGCCGCGCAGATCGATCAAGAACAGCTCGGACAGCTCCTGGCCGTAGCTGTATGCGTGGCGATCGCCCGCGAGCACCACCGCGTCGACGCCGCGGAGGCCGAGCGGCGGCGGCGCGATGCGCAGGTGCGGCGACGCCGCGCCGGTCGCGATGTCGATCGCGCGGATCTCGATCGGGTGGGTCGTGGTGCGCACCAGGATCGCGCGATCGTCGCGCCAGCCGCACACCACGTGATCGCGGAAGCTGCCCGCGACCGTGGTGCGGGCGCCGCCGTCGAGCGCGACCACCGCGAGTCGATCGTCGCGATCGACGAAGCCGACCCGCTGGCCCGCGGGATCGACCGCGCCGACGCCGGCGTCGCCCTCGGCGGTGAGCGGCTCGGCCCGGGTGCCGTCGACGCGGAGGCGCCACAGCCGCAGCGGTCGGTCGGCCGCGGCGCCGCCGATCACCAGCTGGTCGGCGTCGATCCACGCCGCCCACGGCACCCGCACCACCGGATCGATCGCGACCGGCCGCCGCTCGGCGCCGTCGATCGCATAGACCATGGGCTGCATACGATGCGGGGACGCGACCCGATCGAAGCCGATCGCGAACACCGCGCGGCCGTCGCGCGATCGCGCCAGCGGAATCCCGGGGCCGAGGCGCAGGCGCTCGCCGCCCGCGGCCGGCACCAGGTAGCCGCCGTTGACCTCGTCGGTGTCACCGAGCTCGCCCACCAGGAGCGACGATCCGTCGTCGGCCAGATCGAAGACCATCGAGAACTCGGTGAGCCCGCGATCGGTCTCGACCAGCCCGCCGCCGCCGACCCGGGTGCGCAGCCGCCACGCGTCGCGGCTGATCAGCAGGCGCTCGTCGTCGAGCGTGTCGTGGAGCCGCAGCCGCCCCAGCGTCTCGAAGACCGCGCGCGCGGCGCCGCCGATCGTCACCACCCGCAGCGCGCTGTTGGCGCCGCCGCGCGACGCGGTGAACCACAGCCGATCGCCGCGCCGACTCCACGCCAGCCCGGCGATGCTGGCCCAGCCCGACGACACGGTGCGGGCCGCGCCGCTGGCGCGATCGACGACCACCAGATCGCCCTGATCGTCGTTCGCATGCGGATGCACGAGGCACGCGACCCGCCCGCCGTCGGGCGACACCCGCGGATGCGTGATCCAGCCGCGGTCGGCGAGCAGCACGCGGCCGAGCGGCGCCTCGAGTCGAAAGCCGCGACCGACCCGGCGCACCACCGCCAGCTCGGTGCCGCCCGGGATGAAGTCGGCGTCCTGGACGTCGTCGGCGAGCAGGCGCGGCAGGCCGCCGTCGATCGGCGCGAGCGCCAGGCGCCCGGTCGCCGACTGTCCGTCGACGTGGCGGCGATCGATCGCGATCGCCAGCGCGTTGGCCGACACCGCGAGCACGTCGGCCGACGGCACCGCGAGGGCGCGCGCCACGCCACCGCCGCCGCCGAGCCGCAGCGCGTAGACCGCGAGCGGCTCGTCGTCCCACGCCGCGCCGAAGAACACGCCCGCGCCATCGCGCGCGAACCGCGCGTCGACGATGCGGCCCTGACGGAACGTGAGCTGGCGCAGCCCGGGAGCGGGCGGCGGCGCCGCGGGGCGACGCGAGGCGCGGCCGACCACCGCGCCGATCGCGCCGGTCGTGACGGCGGCACCGACGGAGAGCAGGAGGCCGCGACGGGAGACGCCGGATCCGGACCCACCTCCCCCTCGCGGACCTGGAGACGTTCGAAGCGCGGAGTCCCCCGTCCCCTCCCTGGATACGGGTACCGCTCTGGACCGCGCGACTCGCTCCAGCACCCACGCCAGATCCTGCGCCGACTGAAACCGCGCCGCTGGATCCTTCGCCAGACACCGCGTGACGATCGGCTCAAGCTCCGCGTCCTCGACGAGCGGCGGCGTGTCCCGCAGCACCGCCGACAGGCGATCGGCGTGGCTCGCCCCGTCGAACGCGCGCCGTCCTGTGACCAGCTCGTAGAGGATCGCGCCCGCCGCGAACAGATCGGCGCGGGCATCCACCGCCTCGCCGCGCGCCTGCTCGGGCGCCATGTAGCCCAGCGTCCCGAACACCGTCCCCGGCTCGGTGGCGTCGAGCGCATCGCCCGCGTCGGTCCGCTTCGCCAGGCCGAAGTCGAGGATCTTCAGCACGCCGTCGCGCGCGACGATCAGGTTCTCCGGCTTCAGGTCGCGGTGGATCACGCCCGCGGCGTGGGCCGCCGCCAGCCCGCGCGCGAGCTCGAGCCCGAGCTGCACCGCGCGCGCGATCGGCACCGGCCCCGCCGCGACCACGCTGCGCAGCGACGCGCCGTCGATCAGCTCGCTGACGATGTACGTCCGCCCGTCGGCGACGCCGACGTCGTGGACCGCGACGACGTTCGGGTGCGCGATCGCCGCCGCCGCCCGCGCCTCGGCGTCGAGCCGCCGCGTCCCCTCGCCCGCCAGCACCTTCACCGCGACGTGGCGGCGCAGGCGCTCGTCCCAGCCGCGGTACACCGCGCCCATCGCGCCCGCGCCGATCTGGGCGTCGAGGCGATACGGCCCGAGCGTGCGCCCGACCAGCGCGCCCCAGCCGCCCGCCTCGGCCGCGTCGTCGGCCGCCAGCGCCGCCACCAGCGCGCTGCACGCCGAGCACGCCGCGAGGTGCGCCTCGATCGCCGGGGCCTCGGCCAGCGCGCCGCCGCGCGTCAGCTCGAGCAGATCGTCCTCGGCGAGACAGCCCACGCTAGTGCGTACCCAACCAGGTCGCGAGCGGCTGCCACGCGAGGGCGCGGGCGTCGGTCGCGAACAGCAGATCACCGTGGCCGAAATCCTCGAACGGATCGCCGCCGCGGGTGACGATGTGCGACGACACGTCGGTCGAGCTGACCCGCGTCGTCGAGTACAGGCCCTGCGCACCGTAGCCGCCGCCAGCGCCGAGGTAGAACAGCGGCACCCGGATCGCCGCGAGGTCGACGGTGAGCGACGCGCTGCCGTCGCCGCACCACAAGCTGTCGGTGTCGGCGGCCTCGCGCAGCGACTGGTGCGGCGACGCGGTGGCGAACCAGTTGAGGATCACCGGCTCGGGCGACTCGGTCAGGTGGGTGACCTCACCGCCCTCGACCGCGCCCGCCGCGAGCTTGTAGAACGGCGTCGGCGTGAAGAAGTTGTAGGTCTGGGCCGCGACGAACAGGAACGCGCCGCGGTTGGTGAAGCCGGCGAGGAACGGGATCGGGGTCGGCGCGTCGGGATCCGACAGCGCGCGCCGCGCGATGTTGATGAACAGGAAGTTGTCGGAGTCGACCACGCCCTCGGAGACCGCGAGCCGCTCGTAGAACGCGGCCTCGCAGATCAGCGCGCGCGCCGCGGTCGCGTCGGGCGGCAGCTCGGCCCAGACGTCGACCGGGATCAGGCCTTTCACCTGACGCCGCCACGCGGGGCGCGCGCCGTCGGCCGCGGCGACCGCGTAGGCGAGGAAGCCGCCGCGCGAGAAGCCGAGCACGTGGAGGCGATCGGCGCCGCTGCCGGTCAGCACGCGCAGCGTCCGCGCGATCGCCAGAGCGATCTGGGCGTCGTCGATCTCCTGGGCGAAGCCCATCGCACCGAAGTCCGACACGTCGCCGTCGGCGGCGGTCACCGCCCACCGCCGGTCGACGCCCCAGACGTCGAAGCCCTGCTGCGCCAGCCACACCGCGACGCCGGGCGTCGCCGCGGGATCGCGCGTGATCGGCGCGAAGTTCGACGCGAACGACGCGAAGTCGCCGTGGAACGCGACCAGCCCGCCGCGGGTCGCGCGCGGGATGCCGGGGGCGCGCTCGCGCACCACCCGATGGACCCGGATCGCGCCGTTGGGTCCGTCGTCGAGCCGGACCAGGAAGCTGGTGTGATAGACGTCGCCGACGACGCGGGCGCGGTGGGCGTCGCCGATCGAGGCGTGGGCGGTGGGCGCGAGCGCGGCGGTGGCGATCGCGGCGAGACAGAGCGAGACGAGACGGGACATGGTGACCTCCTGATCACCAGACGGGGGCCGCGCGGCGACTTGCAAAGAAATCACGCGAGCAACCGCGCGATGCTGAGATCGAGCTGCGACCGCACCATCCGCGCGACGCTGTCGAGAGTGTCGGCCGACAACGACAGCCGCGCGGTGAGCCGCCGCCGCGCGTCGTCGGCGACGGCATCGGCCGCCTGCTGCAGCCAGCGCGACGCGGTCGACTCGTGGACGCCGTACAGCCGACCGATCGCGGCGAGCCGCACGCCGTCGACGTAGTGCAGGCGCAACAGCGCGCGGGGTCGAGCCTCGAGCGCCGCCAGCGCCGCGGTCAGGGCGTCGCGGAACTCGACGCGGTACTGGGTCTTCAGGTGGCGCAGCTCGGCGTCGGGCTCGCGCCCGACCAGCTCGCCGAGCACCTCGTCGGCCGACACCGCGCGCGCTCCGCCGCGCTTGCGATCGAGCGCGATCCGCGTCGCCGCGATCCGGATCCACGCGCGCAGCGGCCCGCGCCCCGCGTACGCCGCGATCCGCGGCGGCGCCCCGACCAGCAGCCGGACCCGCACCGCCTGGCGGACCTCGTCGACGAACGCCGCCGCACCGTCGATGCGCCGCACCGCCGGATCGGCCGCGGCGATCAGCGCGTCGACCTCGCGCAGCGCCGCGGCGTCACCGCGGGCCGCTGCCGACGCCAGCCGCAGATCGTCGGCGTGCTCGGGGTCGTCCACGTCCACCTTATATACGGTGTGGGACCCGGCGACAGCGGTGGCCGAATCCGTCAGCGGGGCCCTACACGGATCTCGCGGACTTCGCGCGGCACGCGACTTGTAGAACGCGGTGCACCAGCTCCGAGGGAGAGACCGCCGTGCAAATTCCTACACGCTCTCGCCGCGCGGCCCTCGCCGCGCTGGCGCTCACGCTCACGCTCACGCTCGCCGGGTGCGACGAGACCGTCGGTGGCAACCAGCCGATCGGCGGCGACGAGGCCACCGAGGCCTCGCTCCAGCGCTTCGTCCGCCGCGCCCACCTCGATCTCGCGGGCGCGCCGCCGAGCGACGCCGTCCTCGCCGCCGACGTCGCGACCCTGCGCGGCGCGACCAACCCACCGGCCGCGCGCCGCGCGCTGGTGCAGCGCCTGATGATCGAGCCGGCGTGGGCGACGGTGTGGATCGAGGAGCTCGAGAACCGCGTGCTCGGCGGCGAGACGCTGACCTACCGCTACCAGTTCCTGTGCAGCATCATCCGCGACGATGAGGAGGCGTGCCGCGCCTGCACCGCCGCCGACGCGTGCGACTGCACCTGCCCCACGCTCGCGGCGCTGTTCGCCGAGCGCGCCGACCTCGCCACCGGCGCCAGCGATCTGCGCGGCGGCGCCGCGACCAGCGCGATCGAGCGGCGCTACGCCAACGCGGTCGGCTACTACGCGCTGAACGGCACACCCGAGGGCCGGGCCCGCGCCCTGTTCGCCGACTTCCTCGGTCGCCCGGCCGAGGCCGAGGAGATCGCCAACGGCAGCGCGATGATCCAGGGCGGGCTCAACGGCGGCCCGGCCGGCCTGGTGTTCCAGCGGCTCGGCGGCAGCTACGTCGAGCTGCTCGACATCGTGTGGCAGAGCGAGGTGTATCGCGAGGCGATCGTCGGCGCGGTGTTCGAGCGCTACCTGGCGCGGCGCCCGTCGGCCGCCGAGCGCGCCCACTTCGTCGCGCTGGTCGCTCCCGCCGCGCCCGACGCGCGGCTCTTGATCGAGGACGTGCTGACGTCCAAGGAGTACTTCGAGCCATGATCGCCAACCTGTCGGCGCGGTGGCTGGTCGCCATCGCGCTCGCCCTCGGGGCCTGCACCGAGACCACCTACGACTTCGACGGCGTCACCGTCGGCGAGGACGACGGCATCAGCGATCAGGTTCGATCGAAGACGTCGAGCCAGTTCATCCGCGGCGTCTACGCCGACATCCTCGGCCGCGCCCCCGAGCGCTACGACTTCGCGGTGTCGCAGAACGGCGTGCTCGCGTTCGCGCTGCCGATCGACGAGGAGACGTTCCTGGTCGCCACCCTCGACGGCATGGGCGATCCGGGTCCGCTGCGCGCGCTGATCGTGCAAGGCCTGGTCGGGTCGCCCGAGACCGCGCTGCCGAGCCGCGCCGAGGTCGCCGATCCGGCCGCGTTCATCCGCGATCAGTTCCGTCGCCTGCTCGGCCGCGAGCCCAACCCGTACGAGCTCACGGCCTTCGTCGGCCAGTGGCACACCGATCCCGCGGTCGGCCCGCGCGCCATCGTGCGCGCGCTGGCCGGATCCCGCGAGTACCAGTCGAAGTAGGAGGATCCCGTGGCGATCTCACGACGCAACTTCCTCCGCGGCGGCCTCGGCGCCGTCGGTCTCGCGGCCGCGGGCCGCGCCTTGTCACCCCTGGTGCGAGTCCGCAAGGCGATCGGCGGTGGCATCACCACCCGCCGGGTGATCGTCGTCGGCATCGGCGGCGGCTTGCGCCGCCGCGAGTCGCTCGGCATGGCCGAGGGCGCGACGATGCCGAACCTGTTCGGCACGACGCCGCTCATCAGCGGCTTCGGCGCGGGCTCCGCGGGCGCGCCGCGCATCGCGCCCGAGTACGCCGCCGCCGCGCCGACGCTGGTGCTGCCGACGCCGCGGACGACGCCGCTCTACACCCAGGGCACGCTCATCACCAACCTGCGCTACGCCCACGGCCCGCCCGGTCACCTGCAGGGTCACGGCTGTCTGTTGTCGGGCGCGTACAACACGATCGAGAATCGCGCCGACGCGCGGCTGCCGTCGCCGACGATCTTCGAGCTGCATCGCAAGGCCGCCGACGCCCCCGCGACCGACGCCTGGTACCTGTCGAACCCGGGCGGCTTCTATCGCGCGCTGCTCGCGAGCGATCATCCGCTGTACGGCCCGCGGTTCGCGCCGAGCTACCTGCAGCCGCCGGGCGTGATGTCGCCGCTGGTGCCGATCGTCGCGAGCGGCCGTCGCGCGCTCGACGTCGCGATCGATCCGCTGCCGACGGTGCCGCGGGCACCCGCCGAGGACGCCGCGGTCGCCAAGCTGACCGCGGTGCTCGACGCCAACACCCCGGGCTGGCACCGCGACGACGCCTTCCCGCACCCCGCGCTCGACGAGGCGGCCCAGGTCCAGGCCCACGTCGGCGAGTTCTTCGCCGATCCGACCTACCAGACGTACTTCCCCGACAGCTTCGGCATCGGCCTGCGCAACGACGACGG
>JAYTAJ010000705.1:0-18963 GCA_043737575.1 Myxococcales bacterium
GACCTCATCGGCGGACGCTATCGGCTGATCGAGGTCGCCGGCCGCGGCGGGATGGCGGACGTGTGGCGCAGCGAGGTCGAGGGCGATCTGGGATTTCGCCGCGTCGTCGCGTGCAAGCAGATGCACCCCGCGCTCGCCGCGCAGCCGGCCTACGTGCAGATGTTCATCGAGGAGGCCCGGCTCGGCGCCGCCCTCGAGTCCCACAACCTCGCCGAGGTCCGCGACTTCCTCGTCGATCGCGGCAACTACTACATGGTGATGGAGTGGGTCGAGGGCGTCGACTTCGGGACCTGGACTCGCTGGCACTTCGAGCGCGGCGAGCTGCCGCGCTGGGAGCTGGTGGCGGCGATCGGCATCGGCGTGCTGCGCGGGCTCGCCGCCGGTCACGAGCGCATGGAGCACGGCGTCGCCGCGCCGGTCGTGCATCGCGACGTCAGCCCGCACAACGTGCTGCTCACCAGCCGCGGCCTGGTGAAGGTGATCGACTTCGGCCTCGCGCTCGCGGTCGATCGCGCGGTCGAGACCACCGAGCCCGGCGTCGTGAAGGGCAAGATGGCGTACCTGTCGCCCGAGATCGTCGCGGGGGGACGGCCGGTGCCGGCGTCCGATCAGTTCGCGGTCGGCTCGGTGATGTGGGAGGGGCTGGTCGGCCGCAAGCTGTTCGACGGCCAGAACGACTACGAGACCTACTGCCGCCTGCGCGACTGCCAGGTCCAGCCGCTCAAGCCGCTGCGCCCCGACATCCCGGCCGACTTCGCGGCGCTGATCATGCGAGCGCTGTCGCCGCGCCTCGAGCAGCGCTATCCGAGCGCGCGCGAGTTCGCGCGGCAGATCGGCACGGTCCTGAAGAAGGTGCAGCTGCGCAAGGATCTGCACACGATGCTGGCCAAGACCGTCGTCGACGCGCGGGCGTCGATGGGGCTGGGCGCGCGCACGGGCGATCTGTCGGCGCTGACGCCGATCGCCGAGCTGCGCGCCGACGGTGAGCCCGCCGCGTTCGGCGATCGGCTGCGCGGCCTGCGCCACAAGCTCCCCGGGCTGTTCGGCCGCAAGAAGGCGTGAGCCCTAGGGGCCCTAGTCCACGACCTCCCAGCGATCGGGGAGGCCGTCCGCGGTGAAGGTGAAGACCGCCTTGTGGTTGGTGCCGGCGTCGTCGACCGCGACGCAGTCGAGCTTGCCATCGGGGGGCGAGCGATGGATGCCGGGCGCGCCGCAGGTCACCGACTTCGGCGCGGTGCGCTGGGCGGTGATGCCGTCGATGATGATCTTCTCGAGCTTCGCCGCGACGTAGTGCGGCGAGGTGATCTTGACGTTGTATTCGAACTTCGAGCCGCTCTTGCTGGTGACGACGCCCTCGACCGGGAACATCTCGCCGTTGTCGAAGGTCACCTGGCAGGTGAACGTGCTGTCGACCTTGGTCGCGATCGTCTTGGGGCAGGTCACCTTGGAGGTGACGAGGCCGTCGCCCGCGAGGATCTCGGTGATCTTCTTCTCGATCTGCTCACCGCCGGCCTTGGCGTTGCAACCAGTGGCCGTGGCGGTGGCGATCACGGCGAGCGCGCACAGGGTTCGCTTCATGGCGCGACTATAGATCGCGCCAGGGGCCGTCGAGGGTCAGCTCGAGCAGCTCCGACGCGCGATCGGGATCGTCGGCGTCGGTCGCGGCGTAGAGGGTGTCGCCGAGCCGGACCAGGCCCTCGAGCTTGTCGCGCACGGGCGCGCCCGCCCCGTCGACGACCGGGGCCCAGCGCGCGGCGTCACCGTCGAGGATCCCGATCGCGCTGCCGACCACCGCGCCGTCGTGGTAGGCGCTGCGGGTGGCCTCGGCGGCCGCGGCGTAGAGGAGCGCGCCGCGCCAGGCCTCGAGCTCGGTGAGCCGCAGCGCGGTGCCGTCGAGGGTGTCGAGCCGGAGCGGCCGCCACTGCAGCGGCGGGATCGCGGCGCGCTCGGGATCGGCGACGAGCGCGCGCATCGCGGCGAGCGGCAGCGTGGTGATGGCGTCGCAGGTCGGCACGCCGTCGGGGCCGCAGTCGCCGCCGCGGTTGCCGAGCACGACCGCGTCGCCGTCGACGGTGGCGCCCTCGAGGTTGAGCTTGCCGCTGCCGAGGATCGGCTGGTGCAGCGCGGCGTAGAGTCGGGGCAGGGCGACCAGGCGCGGGCCGGCGTCGTCGACGATCGCGGCCTGACGGCGGATCGCGAGGCCGCTGTCGGAGCCGAGGCCGATCAGCGCACCGTCGAGGACGAAGGCGGCCTCGAGGTCGAGCTTGTGGGCCTTGTTGCCGCGGCGGGTGTCGAACTGGCGGCGGCCGTCGGCGCTGGCGGCCAAGGCGATCGCGGCGCACAGGCCGGTCGCCGGATCGACGCTGGCGACGAAGCTGGCGTCGTCGGACACCACCGCGATCGCGCCGCGCCACACCGTCAGCGAGCTGGCCGAGCGGACGTGGGCCGGGCGGTCGTGCGCTTCATCACGGCCGCCGACGTAGTAGAGCGGCGTGCGGCGCGTGACCCGGACGCGGAGGCGTGGATCGCGCGCGGCGGACAGCATCGGCGCGACTGTACGCCCAACGATCGGCGCGTGGCGCGCGGGCGACCCTGCTACGCTGACGCGATGATCCTGCTGCGACCGACGCTGCTCGTGGCCGCGAGCGTGCTCGTCACTGCAGGCGCGGCGTGGGCCCGGCCGGTCGACTATGTCGTGGTCGATCCGTCACCGCTGCGCGCGGGCGGTGGCGCCCATGTGATCTACCTGAACCGCTGCGCGGGTGGCTGCACCGCGCAGGTCGGCACCGACGACGCCAGCCGCAATCTGTCGTCGATCCTCGGCCGCGACGACACGCCCGCGGAGATCGCGCTGCCGCCGTTCGCCTGGGATCAACCGGTATGGGACGGCATGGTCGCGTGCGTCCGCGACGCCTATGCGCCGTGGAACCTGACGGTCGTCACCGACGAGCCGACCAGCGGCAACTACCTCGAGGTGATGGTCGCAGGCAACGCGGCGGCGCTCGGCCTGGCCGGCAACACCCTCGGTGTGGCGCCGCTCACCAGCAACTGCTCGCCGCTGCCGAAGGCGATCGCGTTCACGTTCGCCAACGCCCACCAGCCGGGGCCGCGGCAGATCTCGGATCTGTGCGCGACGGTGGTCCACGAGGCCGGTCACCTGTACGGGCTCGATCACGAGTACGCGTGCAAGGATCCGATGACGTACCTCACCGGGTGCGGCGACAAGATCTTCGTCAACCGCACCGTCGCGTGCGGCGAGTTCGACGGGCCGCGGCGGTGCAAGTGCGGTGCGACCCAGAACTCGTTCGTGAAGCTGACCAGCGAGATCGGATCGGGGACGGCGCCGCAGCCGCCGAACGCGGCGATCGTGGTGCCGGACCCGGACGCCGCGGTGGCCAGCGGCTTCTCGGTGTTCGCGTCGGTGACCAGCCCGCGGCCGATCGCCGACCTGGAGCTGTGGATCAACGGTTGGCCGTGGGTGCGGGTGCCGGGCAAGGACGTCGATGCGCCGTACGAGCTGGCGACGCCCGCGATGCTGCCCGATGGCGTGCTCGATCTCGAGCTGCGGACCCGCGACGATCTGGGCAACGTCGGCGTCACGACGCGGCGGGTGCAGAAGGGCGCGCCGTGCACGGATGCGTCGACTTGCCTGCTCGGGCAGGCCTGCGGCGACGGGCGCTGTCGCTATCCCGCGGCGACCGGCGCGCTGGGCGACGGCTGCAGCGCCGACGAGGACTGCGCCGAGAAGCTGTGCGTGCCGAGCGAGGGCGTCGCGGTGTGCAGCCAGCCGTGCTTTCCCGACGGCGCGGCGTGCGGCGCGGGGCTGATCTGTCGCGCGGGTGACGACGAGGGCTTCGCGTGTCTGGATCCGCTGCCCGACGACGGCGGCTGCTGCTCGGGCGCGGCGGATCCGGGCGCGACCGGGGCGCTGCTGGTGATCGGGCTTGGCGTGTGGCGGCGGCGGCGGCGCGGCTGATCGTCGTCAGAGGCGCGCGAGCAGCGCGCGCGCGTCGGCGGCGTTGCCGCCGCGTGGGAAGCGCGCGAGGTACGACGTCGCGAGCTCGCGCGCGGTCGCGCGATCGCCGCGGTCGAGGGCGAGGCGCGCGGCGGCGTAGAGCGCGTTGGCGGCCCAGGGGCCGGGGCCGGCGGCGAGGGTGCGGTAGGCGGTCATCGCGGCGGAGGGATCGGAGGTCTCGAGGGCGGCGGCGGCGGCGAAGGCGGCCTTGAGATCGGGCGACGGTGGACCTGCCTCCCCCGCGGGACGTCGCGAGTCGGCGAGCCCCGGAGTCCCACCTCCACGCCCCGGTGACGGGGACGGTGACGGTGACGGGGACGGGGACGGTGACGGGGACAGTGACGGGGACGGGGACAGTGACGGGGACGGGGACGGGGACGGGGACGGGGACGGGGACGGGGACGGGGACGGGGACGGGGACGGGGGGGCGAGGGCGGCGAGGGTGCCGGCGCGCGGGCCGCTGCGATCCCAGATCTGGCCCGCGGCGACGCGATCGCGGCGGCCGCTGGCGACGACCTCGACGAGGCCGTGGCGGACCTCGACCTGCACGGCGTCGCCGTCGCGGGCGACGGTGAACGACGTGCCGATGACGGTGACGCGCACGGTGCCCGCGCGCACGACGAACGGCGCGCGATCGGCGCGCGGCGCGACCTCGAACGTCGCCCGGCCGCCCTCGAGGTACAGCTCGATGCCGCGCTGCTCGTCGCCGCCGAGCAGGAGCGTCGAGCGCGGCGCGATCAAGATCTCGGCGTCGCCGAAGCTCACCTGGGTCGCGGCGTCGGCGGTGACGATGCGCGACGGTCGCACCGGGTTGCTCGGCGCGTCGGCGATCAGGCGCGGCGTCGCGTCGCGCGGCCACAGCAGCGCCAGCGCCGCGGCGGCGGCGATCGCGGCGGCGGCGACCAGCGGGTAGCGCCACCGTCCGAGCGTGCGCGGCGCGCGCGGCGCCGGCTCGACGACCGGCGCGTCGAGGGCCTGCCACAGCTGGCGCTCGAGCCGCGCCCACGCCAGATCGGGCAGCGGCTCGACCGGCGGCGGCGGCAGCGGTCGATCGCGATCCGGTGGATCGATCATGATGCCTCCCCGTCGGCGCCCGGGCCGAGATCCTCGATGTATTCCGCGAGCACGACGTCGGACGCGGCGCGCTTGTCGAGCGCGGCGCGGGCCCGCCAGACCTGGGTCTTCACCGCCGACAGCGACGCGCCGGTCAGCTCGGCGACGTCGGCCAGCGAGCGTCCGTCGATCACCGCGAGCGTGAACGCGACGCGCTGGACCGGATCGATCCGATCGAGCGCGGCGTAGAGTCGAGTCACCGCGATGCGGGCGCGAAGGACGCGATCGGCGCCCGGGGCCAGGCTCGGCGCCTCGATCACCGCCATCGGGATCGGGCGGCGGCGGCGCAGGTAGCTGAGCGCGGTGTGGGCGGCGATCGAGCAGCACCAGGTCAGCACGCTGGCGCGACCGCCGTAGCTCGCGATCGATCGAAACACCGCGAGGTAGGTCTCCTGCAGCAGATCCTCGAGCTCCGAGTTGGAGCCGAGCACGCGGAACAGCGTGCGATGCACCGCGGCCCGGGTCCGCTGGAACAGCTCGCGCTGCGCGACCCGATCGCCTCGCGCGCAACGCTCCGCCAGGGCGGTGTCGTCGGCGCGCGGCGCGAGCTGGTTCACAGGAGGTGTGTGGTCGGTGGCCATGAAAAGGTCGCGTCGATTCCTCAGAATCGTGCTTCGGCGCCGATCGTAGCCCAGGGCTCGACGTGGGACGGCAGGTCGAACTTGACGCTGCGATCGTGGAGGCGCTGCGCGACCGGGACCGCTGTGAGCCCCACGACCACCTGGGTCACGACCCGGCCCGACCGCCAGTCCAGCGCGACCGCGCCGTCGAGCCCGAGGTTCGAGGTCGACATCGCGAAGCTCTGGCCGCTGGCCCGCTGCTGACCGTCGATGGTGGCGCGGACCAGCGCGAGCCCGGCGATCGGCCGCAGCGACAGCGCGCGCCGCAGCGCGAACCGACGCGACGCCCGCGCGAACCACACCTGCTCGCGCCACGCCGCGGGCTGGTCGCCGTCCATCACCGCGATGCTCGGGCCCAGCTCCACGCCGATCGCGACCTCGACCGGGCGCATCGCGACCCCGGCGGCGAGGACGACCCGGGCGTGGAGCTCGCCGAGGCCACCCTGATTGCCGCGGACGCCGAGCGCGGCGCTCGCGCCGATCTGCCAGGTCCGCGGCGGCGGCGCGATCGGCCGCGCCATCTCGACCCGCCCCGGCTCGACCGCGGCCGACGCGGGCGCGGGCGCGGGCGCGGCGAGCGGCTCGAGGCGCATCCAGGTCTTGATCGTCAGCGCCAGCGCCGCGGCGTCGGCCTCGCCGAGATCGGCGGACATCGGTCGGGTCTGGGTCGCCGCGGACTGGCGATCATAGAGGTGCAACTCGCCGCCCGACCCGATCGCGACGAAGCCGGCGCGATGGGCGCTGGCGATCTGGCTCGGCGGCGCGGCGGCGGCGTCGATCACGACGATGCGGATCTGCCACGGCGCGAGGCTGGTCCGCACCGCGTCGAGCAGCACCGCGGGCGGCGCGACCAGCACCAGCGTGCGATCGCGCGCGTCGGCCCGGGCTGGCGTCGCGATGGCGACGACGATCGCCGCGACCGCGAGCGCGGCATGGGCCCTCACGCGTCACCGCCGTCGCGGAGGTGGCGGTTGATGACGTCGCCGCGGGTGCGCTCGAGGCAGTCCATCGCGCGCACCACCGCGGCGGCGTCGAAGCCGATCGCGGCGTGGGCGTCGTCGAGCAGCGACGCGCACAGGTTGGCGGCGCCGATCGGCTGGCCGCATGCCAGCGCGTACGCCGCGCAGACCGCGCCGCCGCCGCGGGCCAGATCGACCGCGACCAGCGGGCTGATCATGCCGACGCTGGCGATGGTCGGCAGCGGCAACACCTGCGTCAGCTGGGTGAGGAGCTGCGGGCCGAAGTCGAGCTTGCGGATCGGACCGCTGCGGTGCCGCGCGTTCTCGAGGCAGGCGTGGAGGTAGAAGTCGAGGATCGGGTTGCCGGCGTCCATCACCATCGCGGCGTTGTTGATGCGGCGGCTCGCGAACACGCCGCCGTCGGGGCCGCGCTCGACCCACGACTCGGCGCAGAACGCGAAGCCGCCGGGCGGCACCAGCTTCAGGTGCTGCGGCGCGAACACCTGGATGTCGGCGTCGAGCCAGATCACGCGCCCCGCGCCGCCGCGCAGGCGCTCGCGCATCAGCAGCAGCCGCGCGACGTCGGTCTGCGGCAAGATCAGCTCGCCGCAGCGATCGCGGAACCAGCCGGGCAAGAGATCGAACAGCCGATCGTCGACCAGCTCGTAGCCGAACCCGGCCTGGATCGCCCAGCCGCGCACGGTGTCGAGGCAGCGCGCGATCCACGGCGCGACGTCGTGGCTGCGGTACGACTGCACGACCACGGTCGAGGTCACTCCGGGCATGGATCGCTCACGATCGGATCGCCGAACGCGAAGGTCACCGAGCGCACCAGGTCGACGTGGGCGAGCACCGCGCGGTCGATCTCGCGGGTGCGGGCGCCGAACGGATACGCGAACACCCGCGGCGCGAAGCCGTCGAGCCGCAGGCGATCGAGGCTCGGCACGACCTCGTCGGCGACGTAGCGGTCGAGGCCGTACTCCTCGGCGTACATCGGCGCGTTCAGGTGCGAGACCGCGTGGGCCTGGACGTCGTGGCCGCGCGCCGCGAGGGCGTGGAGCTTGGCCTTGTCGTCGGCGGTCCACAGGTGGTAGCGGGTCACGAAGAACGTGGCGCGGACCTGGTGGCGATCGAGCACGTCAGCGAGCGCGAACCACTCGTCGATCGCGCGATCGTCGAAGCTCAGCGCCAGCCCCGCGGTCGGCGCGAGGCCGTCGGCGAGCTGCGCGTACGTGACGCTGGTGAGGCCGCGAGCCGCCGCGCCCGCGGCGATCGCCTCGATCCGCGCGACCGGGAACGTCTCGCCCGGGACGTGGCCGTAGAGCTGGATCACCAGGCCGTCGTCGCGCGCGCGATCGAGGCCGCCCTCGATGCTCGCGAGATCCTCGGCGCGAAACGAGTCGATGCCGACCGCGCACAGGACCCGCGGCCCCGGGCCTCGGTAGAACACCTCGTCGAGATCGGCGATGGCTTCGCGGCACCCCGGCAGCACGGCGGCAGCCGCGACCGCGAGCGCGGCGATCCGCTGTAGCGTGGGGCGGTGCGGACGCTCGTGCTGATCGCCGTGATCGCGACCGCGACGTCCGCGGACGCCGCGCCTGGCGACGACGTCGGCGCGCAGGCGCTGCCGCGGGGCCGCGCCTGGCTCGCGCTCGTCGATCAGCGCAGCCTGTCGATCCGCACGGTCGGCGCGCCGTGGTCGATCGCCGTCGACGGCGCGATCGGCGTGACCGCGCGACTCACCGTCGGCGTCAGCCACAGCGCCGCGGCGCTGGGGCGGGTCCGCGGTGGTGGTGGCCTGTGCCGAGAGAGCAGTGCACACGGGTGTCCGTCACTATACGCCGGGGGCTACGTCGACGCGCGCTGGCGTGTGCCCGGGGCCGCGTCGCTGGTCGTGCTGGGCCGGCTCGGCGTCGACGGCGTGACGCCGATCAAGCCGGTCGTGCGCGGTGGTGTGGTCGGCCGAGCCCGCCGCGGTCGCTGGTGGGTGGTCGCGCAGCCCGAGATCGCGGTGAGCCTCGGCAACCGCGACGACGGCAACCGCGACGCGCTGTCCGCACCGGTGTGGGGCGGCGTCGAGCTCGGGCCGATCGCGACGTGGTTCGAGACCGGGCTGCGCGGTCAGCTGGTCGGCTTCGGCGACAAGGTCGAGATCCGCGCGGGGCTCGGCGTCGCGGCCCACTGGCGGCGCTGGACCGTCGGCGTCAGCGCGGGATTTCCGCAGCTGCTCGGGCCGCAGAACAGCGCGCGGCTCCGGGTCGGCTCGGCGTGGCTCGCGGTCGCGCTGTGATCACGGCGCGGCGGCGCCGCGGTGGTCGCCGTCGTCGAGATCGACGAAGTCGTCGTCGGTTGCGTCGGCGATCGTCAGCTCGGTGAGCGCGCCGAGCGCAGCGATGATCGCGTCGTCGTCGAGCCGCGCCAGGGTGTCCGACGACGACTCGCCGTCGGCGCGCTCGCGCACCGCCAGCGCGGCGAGGCGCGCGATCGCGCTCGGCAGCCGCCGCGCCGGCACCTTCGCGATCAGGCGGCCGAACCGCGCGCCGCCCGCCGCGGTCGCGCCGCCGACGTGGACCAGGTACTGCGGGACCGCGCGGCCGCCGAGCTTGCGCACGCCGCCTTGCAGGCCGATCGCGGCGACGTGGTGCTGGCCGCACGAGTTGGGACAGCCCGAGATCTTGATCGTCAGATCGGCCGCGGCGTCGGGGAGCGCGGCGACCGCGTCGGCGAGCGAGCGCGCCGCGCCACGCGAGGTCGTGACCGCGAGCTGGCAGCTGGTCGCGCCCGGACACGAGGTCACGTCGACCACGGTCCCGACCCCGGTGCGATCGAGCCCGGCGTCGACCAGCGCGGCGTGGACCAGCGGCAGGCGATCGATCGGCAGCCACCGCAGGACCGCGTCCTGGTCGTTGGTCGTGCGCAGCTCGCCGTCGCCGTGGGCGTCGCTGACGTCGGCGAGCGCGCGCAGCTGCGGCGCCGTCAGATCGCCGAGCGGGATGCGCAGGCGCGCGACCGCGAAGCCGGGCTGGCGCTGCGGCGACACCGTGCGCGCGGCCCAGGCCGCGAACCCGGGCCGCGGCTCGGCGGCGAGCGGCAACCGAGGCCGCGGCGTCGGCGCTGCGATCGGCGCGACCGTGAACGGCCGTCCGCCCTCGGCGCGGATCGCGTCGCGCTCGACCTGGTACAGCGCGCGCACCGCGTCGGCGCCGAGCTTCTCGATCACCCACTTGAGCCGCGCCTTGGCGCGCTGCTCGCGGTTGCCGTGGTGGTGATGGACCCGGACCACCGCCTCGGCGGCCTCGAGGATCTCGCTGGCCGGGACGAACTCGTCGACGACGATCGCCGATCGCCGCAGGGTCGACAGCCCGCCGCCCGCGACCAGGCGAAAGCCGATGGCGCCGTCCTGCGTCGTCGCGAGCAAGCCGAGGTCGTTGATGAACGCCTGCGAGCAGTCACCGCCGCAGCAGCCGCCGATCGACGGCTTGAACTTGCGCGGCAGCTTCGACGACCACGGCCCGCGCAGGAAGTGCTGCACCAGCGCGGTGAGGTACGGCGACACGTCGAACGGCTCGTCGTGGGCGACCCCCGCGAGCGGGCAGCTGGTGAAGTTGCGCACCGAGTCGCCGCACGCCTCGCGGGTGGTGAGGCCGCCGTCGGCGAGCGCAGCGAGGGCGGTCGGCACCTCGACGGTCGGGACGAAGTGGAGCTGGAAGCACTGCCGGGTAGTGACGTGGGCGATGCCACCCGCGTGGCGCTCGGCGACGGCGGCGACGGTGCGCAGCTGGGCCGCGGTGATCGCGCCGCCCGGGACCTTCACCCGGATCATCGAGCGACCGTCCTGGCGCTGATCATAGACGCCGCGCAGCCGGCGGAACTTGCGCCAGTCGTCCGACCCCAGCTCGCCGCGCTCGAAGGCGTCGAGCGCGGTGACGAAGCCGTCGACGTCGCTGGCGTCGGCGAAGCGCAGCCGCGCCGGGTGCGGGCTGACCGGATCGCCGTCGATCACGACGCACCGCCGAGCGCGATCGGCGCGACCGCGGCGCGCGGCGCGATCGTCGCGGCGAGCTCGACGACGGCGCCGACCACGATCACCGCGGCGGCCTCGGCGTCGACCAGCGGCGCGTCGGCCAGGGCCGCGAGCGATCCGATCCACGTCGCCTGGTCGGGCTGCGACGCGTTCGCGATCAGCGCCGCCGAGGTGCGCGGCGGCCAGCCCCGCGCGATCAGGTACGCCGCGAGGTCGCCGCGGGTGCGCACGCCCATCAGCACCACCACCGTCGCCGCGCCCGGCGCGAGGCCGTCGAGGATCGGCTGGTACGCCGACGGCGCGTGGCCGCTGACGACGACGAAGCCAGCGGCGACGCCGCGGTGGGTGACCGGGATGCCGGCCAGCGCGGGCGCGGCGAGCGCGGCGCTGACGCCCGGCACGATCTCGAACCGCACGCCCGCCGCGTCGAGCGCGAGGGCCTCCTCGCCGCCGCGGCCGAGCACGAACGGATCGCCGCACTTCAGGCGCACCACCCGCTGGCCGCGCCGCGCGGCGCGGATCATGAGCGCGTGGATCCCATCCTGCTCGATCGAATGGCGACCCGCGCGCTTGCCGACGAAGAAGCGGCGCGCCCGCGGCGCCAGCGCCAGGAGCGCGGCCGGCACCAGCGCGTCGTTGAGCACCAGATCGGCGGCGGCGAGGCGATCGATCGCGCGCCGGGTGAGCAGCTCGGGATCGCCCGGGCCGGCGCCGACCAGCGACACCAGGCCGGTCACGACGGCTCCGTTGCGGCGCGCCGCCGCGCCGCCGCCAGCGCGGTGAACAGCCGTTCGCGCCGATCGCCGATCGCCACGCTGCCGTCGCGCCACCGCGCTCGCTCGGCGATCGCGGTCTCGATCCAGCCGTCGAGCTGGTCGGGGATCAGGGCGCCGATCGCCTCGCGCAACAGCCCGGCCAGCGCCGGCGCGGCGCCGCCGGTCGAGATCGCGATCGTGACGTCACCGCGGCGGACCACGCCGCCGAGGAACGCGGTGGCGGCGGCGCGATCGTCGACCGCGTTGACGAACAGGTTGCGGGCCCGGGCCGCGATCGCGACGACGCGATTGACCGCGGGCGTCGCGGCGGCGATCACGAAGCGCGCGCCGTCGAGATCGGCGTCGACGAAGCCGCGCTCGAGCACGGCGACGCCGTCGCGGCGACAGCCGTCGCTCACCGCCGGCGCGATCACGGTGACGCGGGCGCCGGCGGCGACGAGGCCGTCGAGCTTGCTCGCCGCGACCGCGCCGCCACCGACCACGACCACCGGCTCGCCGTCGAGCCGGAGGAACACCGGGTAGACCGGCACCGCGCCACCGCCGGCGGTCACGCCTGGGCCCCGACCGCGGCGCGGGCCGGCGCGGGCGGCACCGCGGCGACGTCGACCACGTCGTCGACCAGCGCCCGCGATCGCAAGAACGCGACGATCGTCGCCGCGCTCTCGGCGACCGACTCGCGGTCGGTCCGCACCAGCACGTCGGGGCGCTCGGGCGCCTCGTAGGGATCGTCGACGCCGGTGAAGTTCTTGATCTCGCCGGCCAGGGCCTTCTGGTACAGGCCCTTCACGTCGCGCGCGACCAGCGCGTCGAGCTCGGCGCGGGCGAACACCTCGACGAAGGTGATGCCCTGCGCCTCGGCCAGCGCGCGGACCTCGGCCCGGGTCGCGGCGTACGGCGAGATCGCCGCGGTCGCGACCGCGACGCCGTTGCGCGCCAGCGTGCGCGCGACGTAGCCGATGCGGTGGATGTTGGTGTCGCGATCGACGCGCGAGAAGCCGAGGCCCTTCGACAGGTGCGTGCGGACCTCGTCGCCGTCGAGGATCTCGAGGCTGCGCGCCCCCGCCAGCCGCGCGCGCACCGCCTCGGCCAGCGTGCTCTTGCCCGCGCCCGACAGGCCGGTGAACCACAGGATGAAGCCGCGGCGCGCGGTCGCGGTCCGCGGCACCGTCGGCGTCGCCACCGCAGCGGTCGCGGTCACGCCGGCCGCGGCGCGGTAGTGGGCGCGCAGGATCTCGGCGACCTCGGGCCGGGTCAGCTCGATCGGCAGATCGCCGCCCTCGGCGAGGATCTGGCGGACCCGCGTGCCCGACAGCTCGAGGCGCGCGCTGGCGTCGTGCGGGCAGGTCGCCGACGACGCCAGGCCGGCGCAGCTCCGGCAGTAGAAGGTCGGCTGCAGCTTGAGCGGCGCGACGCCGAGATCGCGGCGCGGGAAGGTCTCGAAGATCTGCTGCGCGGCGAGCGGCGGGTAGTAATTGCCGACGCCGGCGTGATCGCGCCCGACGATCAGCTGGTTGATGCCGTAGTTCTTGCGGACCAGCGCGTGGAACAGCGCCTCGCGCGGCCCGGCGTAGCGCATCGCCGCGGGGAACGCCGCGAGGATCACGCGATCGGCCGGGTAGTAGCGCTCGATCAGCGCCTCGTATGCCGCGAAGCGCACCGCCGCCGGGACGTCGTCCTGCTTGGTCTCGCCGACCAGCGGATGGATCACCAGGCCGTCGGAGACCTCGATCGCGATCTTGGTGAGGTGCTCGTGGGCGCGGTGGATCGGGTTGCGGGTCTGGAACCCGGCGACGCGCTCCCAGCCGCGGCGCTCGAGCTCGGCGCGCAGCTGCACCGGCGTCAGGCGGTGGCGCGCGAACGGAAGATCGTCGGGCAGCGGCAAGACCTCGACGGTGCCGCCGACCAGATCGGTCGGCCGCGCCAGCAGGTACGCGACGCCCGGGTGCTTGTCGTCGTCGGTGCCGTAGACCGCGCGGGCCTCGGCGCGCGGATCGCGGGCGTAGAGATCATCGATCGCGATCACGCCCCAGCGGCGGCCGCGATCGTCGTGCA
The DNA here is from genome assembly GCA_043737575.1 of Myxococcales bacterium. Taxonomy (GTDB): domain Bacteria; phylum Myxococcota_A; class Polyangia; order Haliangiales; family Haliangiaceae; genus UBA2376. The sequence goes on from JAYTAJ010000705.1 coordinate 13,560, forward strand.
GCGCGGCGCGGCCGCCGACCGCGAGCTGGGCGTGGACGTCGGCGGTGACCGCGAGCGTGAGCGGCAGCGGCCACACCACGCCCGACGCCAGCCGCAGCTCGGCGACGACGCGGTCGTAGTCGGCGCGGCCGAGGAAGCCGGTGATCGGGCTCGCCGCGCCGATCGCGATCAGCTCGAGATCGGCGAGCTCGCGGGCGTCGAGGGTGATGACCGGCAGCGTCTCGGCGCGCAGCGCGTCGGCGCGGGCCGGATCGACGATGCGATCGACGAGGGTTCCACCGTGGGCAGTGACGAGTGACATGCGCGGCTCCTATCGGTCCTGGTTGGTGGCCGTGCGCGTGAGGCGCGCCGCGGCGATGAGCGCGGGTGACGACGAGGTCGTCGCTCGCTGATGCAATCCACACTCGGTCTTGGCGCGGCCCCGCCAGCGCCCGGCTCGCGGGTCCTCGCCGTCGGCGACCGGCGACGTGCACGGCGCGCAGCCGATCGACGGGTAGCCGCGGTCGTGCAGCGGGTTGGTCGGCACGTCGTGCTCGCGCAGGTGGCGCCAGACGTCGTCGCTCGACCACGCGACCAGCGGGTTGATCTTGGCGACGCCGAAGCGGGCGTCGCGCTCGACCACGCGGGCGTCGCTGCGATCGCGGGTCTGATCGCGGCGGATCGCGCTGATCCACGCGTCGGTGTGCTGGGCCTCGAGCGCGAGCGGCGCGACCTTGCGCAGCGCGCAGCACGCGTCGGGATCGCGCGACCACAGCGCGTCGCCGTGATCCTGGGCCTGCTCGTCGACGGTGCGAGCCGGGCTGACCGCGCGGATCGTGATCCGGTAGCGGGCCTCGAGGGCGCGCCACAGCGCGCGGGTCTCGTCGAACAGCAGGCCGGTGTCGAGCGTGAACACGTCGATCGCCAGGGCGTGGCGGCCGATCAGGTCGATCAGGACGCAGCCTTCTGGACCGAATCCCGTCGAGAACCCGACCCGCGGGAACCGCGCCACCGCCCACCGCAGCACCTCGATCGGGGCCGCGCCCACCAGCGCGTCAGCGGAGTCCATATCCGTCATGCTAGACAAACGTCTAGCAGAGCGGAGAGTGTCATGTCAATATGGGAGACGAAGCGCCGTGATAACGGACGGCGGCTGCCGTCACTGCACGGTGGCGGTGATCGTCACGGTCGCGTCGGTGGACCCGCCGAGCGCGTCGATGCCACCGGTCTTCACCTGCTCGGCCGCGGCCGAGGTCTTCACCGCGACGCCGTTGAGCGGTGGCAGGTGGCGGAGCGTGAGCGTGAGCTGACCGGTCCCGGCCACCGCGACGAAGGTGTTGCTGAGCCCGATCGGCAGGCCGTTGGGGTCGGTGTCCGCGTACGCGTGGGTGACCGCCGCGCCGGCATGGGTGCTGGCGGGGCCGTCGACCGCCGTGCCGGTGAAGAAGATCTGGTGCTCGCCGCCCTCGTCGCGGACCTCGTCGGTGATCTCCTCGGGCGGATCCTCCAGCTTGTTCTGGAAGCGGACCGTGGCGGTGTAGCTGCCCGGCGCCAGCGTGAGCGGCGTGATCGTCGGGGCCGCGCCGCCGTCGCCGTCGGGATCGTCGGACCCCGCGGTCACCGCGGCGCCACCCGCGCTGGGGGTGACGGTGAGGGTGACCGTCGTGATGACCTCGTTCTCGGTGCCCTCGCCGCCGTCGTCGCAGGCGGCGAGGGTGGCGAGGGTGCCGATGAACAGGACTGGCATGATCTGCTGGGTGATTGACATGTTCGATCTCCTTCAGTGATTCGGTTCGGAAGACTTGAAGTGGAGGCTCAGCCGCAAGACGGCCTCCCAGCCGGGTTGATCGGCGAAGTAGCGCAGTAAGCTCGTGTAGTCGCGATAGCGGGCGTTGGTGAGGTTCGAGCCCTGGAGCGCGAGCTTCCAGACGCGGTCGCCGTCACGCAGCTCGGCGCCCGCCTCGGCGCCGAGGAGGAAGTAGCCGCTCGGCGGCGGCGCCAGATCAGCGCCGAGCTCGAAGCGGTCCTGGCGCGCGACGTACGTGCCGGACACCGTCGCGAAGACGTCGTAGGCGCCGCCGAGCTGGTCGCGGCGATAGGTCACGGTGCCCGACGCCCGATCCGGCGGCACGAACACCAGGTAGCTGTCGTCGGTCCGGTTGCGCGCCCGCACCAGCGACGCCTGGACGCCGAGCTCGAGCCACGGGAGCGGACTGGCGGTGACGCCACCATCGGCGCCGTAGAACACGGCGTCGACGGGCCGCGTGATGAACCGCGGGAAGGTCCCGCGGATGAGGGTGTCGAAGATCGGCGCGCCGTTCGCGTCGATCGCGGGCGCGAACGAGATGTAGTCGTCGATCAGGTTGCCGTAGATCGACGCCTCTCCGCGCAGCCGCGGCCGCTGGACCGCGACGGTGAGCGAGCCGCCGTAGGTCGTCTCGGCGCCGAGATCCGGCTTGCCGAGCGCGAGCACGGGAAACGTCGGGGCGGTGCCGTTGAGGTACTGCTCGTCGGGGTTCGGTGGCCGCGTCGCGGTCGACAGGTCGAGCTTGATCGACCACGCCGGGGTGAGCTGGCGCAGCGCGCCGAGGGAGACCGACGCGACGCCGAACGTCGACGCGCAGCGGACCGGATCGTCGGCGCCGGCGATGGCACCGCAGCCGTCGGCCGCGATCTGCGCGCTGCGGACGAGGCGGGTGAAGTCGCGGTGCTCGATCGCGGCGGTGCGCCGCAAGACGTCGAACCGCACGCCGGCCTCGAGCTCGAAGTCGTGGCCGATCAGGCGCTCGATCGCGAACATGCCCGCGCTCCAGGCCTGGTGGTCGGGGACCAGCTGCAGCCCGCTGTAGTGGTTGGTCTGCACCATCCCGACCACGCCGACCGAGCCGTGCAGGTGCAGGTGATCGGTCAGGTGGATCGGTCGGTGCTCGAGCGTGACGTCGACGTCGTGGGTCAGCAGGCGAAAGTGAAACTGCGATCCGGTCGTGGCCTGACGGACCACGTCGTACTCGTCGCGCAGATCGTGCTGGAACGCGTAGGTGGCGGTGACGGTGCCAGTGCGCAGCGGCCACTCGGCCCGGGCCAGTGCCAGATCGTGCGCGACCGACTGGTAGGCACGGTCGATCTCGAGATCGGAGCGGTAGAGCTCGGCGCCCAGCGGCTCGGCGCGGTCGAGCTGGGCCCGGAACTGCTCGATCGAGTCCATCCGCAGACAGCTGCACACGCCGAGTTGAGCCTGGTAGTGGCGGTACGACAGGCGATAGGCGCTGGCGCGCTCGTAGCCGACGGTCGCGCCGAGGTTCCACTCGAGCGCGCCCGTGTTGTCGAGCGGGTAGCGCGGCGTCGCGAGCCCGCCGGCGCGGCGGAGGCTGCCTTCGATCTGCCCCGCGTAGCCCGGGAACCGCGCGGGCGCGCCCTGGAGCCGCGCCGCCAGGCTCGCGCCCGGCGTGTTGGTGAGGCCGATCAGGTGGAGCTGCCCGACGTAGCCTGGCTCCCGCAACAGGCGGGGCGGCTCGACCAGGACGGCGCCGCCGATCGCGTCGGGGCCGAGGCGCACCCCGGACGCGCCGCGGACCACGGTCAGCTCGTCGGCGATGAACGGATCGATCTCGGGCGCGTGCTCGAGCCCCCACTCCTGCGAGCGGTGGCGGATGCCGTCGACGAGGATCAACAGCCGACGGCCGTACTGACCGCGGATGATCGGCTTGGCGGCGCCGCTCGCCGAGCGGAGCTGGGTGACGCCCGGGATCTCGGTCAGCGCGTCGGCGAAGCTGCGGCCGCGGGTCCGCTCGAGGGCGGCACCGGACTTCGTCGTCGTCGAGCGCATGTCGATCGGGTCGGGCGCCTCGCCGACGACCTCGATCACCTCGGTCGCCACGATCGAGACCAGCTGGAGCTCGATCGAGGCGGCGTCGGCGACGCGCACCGACCGCTGGTCGGGGAGGTAGTCGTCGCGCTCGACGTCGACGGTGACGTCGCCCGGACACAGCCCGTGCAGCGTGAAGCGGCCGGCGTCGTCGGTGGTCGCGACGCGCTGGCCGCCGACGCGCACCACGACCCCGGGCAGCGGCAGGTGAGTGACGACGTCGACGACGTGGCCGTCGACGGTGCCATGACATTGCGATCGGGCGACGCGGGTCGTGCCCGCGACGAGCGCGAGCGCGACGGACAACAGGAGGACGAGACGCACGGACAGCTCCAAGCCACGCCCGAGCGATCGGGCGCCGCGAACGACGCGCCGGCCGCCGTCGCGATCGACGTACGGCCCGGCCACGCCGGGTCTGGTGACGAACGACGGATCTCGACCGTCCGGAATCCGGACGGTCGACCGAACCCGCGTCGGTCAGACCGGCGGCGACGTCTTCGGTGCTTCGATCAGGACGTCGCGGGTGGACAGGATCGCGGCCGGAGGGCGCGGGATCGCGGCGCGAGCGACCACGGTCGCCAGCGCGACCGCAGGACGCGCGACGACGACGGCCGTCGCGGCGCAACCCTGCGTGCAGTGCTGGTGGTTCTCGGTGCCCGTGGTGGCGGCGCCGCGCTGATCGATCGACCGCTCGCTCGGCGGCAGCGGCGCGACGGTCGTCGACGGCTCCAGCTCGATCTGATCGCCGTGCTCGCAGACCACGTGGACGTGGGTCGCGCGGTGGTGGGCCGCGACGAGGGGCGTCAGCGCCAAGGCCCCGACGCCGAGCACCAGCAGCGCCAGCGACCACGCCCGAAGGCGGCGTCGCGGACGGCGGGCTGGACGGAGCACGATCATCGGATACGCCGCGGCGCGCGGAGTGTCAAGGCAGGGCGCTGAGCGCAGTGGTCAGAATTCGGACCCTCGCTTCGCTCGGAGTCCTCAGCGGGCGTGCTCGCGCGTGGTCAGCAGCCGGATGTCCGGCCAGTCCTGCTTCACGCGGTTGAGCTGCCAGTCGTTGCGCGCCAGGAACACCGTCGCGCCGCCGTGATCCTCGGCGACGTTGTCGCGGTTGCCGTCGGCGAACTTCTTCACCATCTTCGGATCGTCGGCGTCGACGTAGCGGGCGCGCTCGAACGACGTGCCCTCGAAGATCACCGGCAGCTCGTACTCGGTGCGGATGCGATCGGCGAGCACGTCGAACTGCAGGCCGCCGACCACGCCGACGATCCAGTCCGAGCCGATGGCCATCTTGAAGGTCTGCGCCGCGCCCTCCTCGGCGAGCTGCTCGAGCGCGCGGCCGAGGTGCTTGGCCTTCATCGGATCGACCGCGCGGACCCGGCGCAACAGCTCGGGCGCGAAGCTCGGGATGCCGGTGAAGCGCAGCACCTCGCCCTCGGTGAGCGCGTCGCCGATGCGCAGACCGCCGTGGTTGGGCACGCCGATGATGTCGCCGGCCCAGGCCTCCTCGGCGAGCTCGCGAGCGTTGGCCTGGAACAGCATCGCGTTGTGGACCGACAG
>JAYTAJ010000706.1:0-8269 GCA_043737575.1 Myxococcales bacterium
GTTCGGATCCGTCGGATCGCTCGGCGTGCATTGCACCTCGCAGTGGTCACCGGGCTGGCAGGTCACGAGGTCGCACTGGTCGGGGCCGTTGGGCACGCAGAACGGCTCGCACGCGTTCTCGCAGCCGCTGCCGTCGGGCAGCGGATCGCACGGCATGCATCGCTCCTCGCAGTGCGAGTCCGTGCCGCAGTCGAAGCCCTCGCACACGCCGCCGCCGAGCACCTGGCACTCGTAGTGGCAGGGCTGGTTGCAGGCCGGATCGCCCGGGTAGTTGCACGGCGGGCAGACCTCGACGCAGATGCTGTTGGGCGGGCACTCGAGCGGGCAGAAGTTCTGGTCGGGAACGCAGGTCACCTGGCACTCGCCCGGACCGATCGGCGAGTCCTCGGCGCCGTCCATTGGCGTCGGGCAGACCTCCTCGCAGTGGAAGCCGGGGCCGCAGTCGACCGCGGCGCACAGCCCGCCGCTCGGCACGCACTGACCGAAGCACACGTCGGGGCAGCCACCGCCCGAGTCGCAGCCCGGCGGCGGCTGGCAGTCGCCCTGCTCGACGGTGCACTCGAAGCCGATCGGGCACTCGTTCGACGAGAAGCAGCCCTGGGTGCTCGGCTCGGAGTCGCAGCCGACGAACACGCCCGTGCCCTCGTAGCCGTCGTTCGGCAGATCGGTCGTGCCGTAGATCGCGACGCAGTCGTTGTGGCGCGAGCAGCCGTAGGCGTCGAGCCCCTGACACGCCTCGCCGGTCGCGGGACCCGACGGCGCGATGCCGACGCAGCCCGAGAACTGACGGAAGCAGTCGGCCTCGGGCGGGCACTGCAGGTACGTCGCGCGGCAGCGATCGGCCGCGAAGCAGGAATCCTCGTCGAGCTGCTCGCACTCGGTGAAGCACTGCGCCCAGTCGTTGGGCGCCGGCTGGAACGAGTCACCCTCGCCTGCAGGGATCGGACGGTCGTCACCACCACAGCCGCCCCCGCCGCCGCCGAAGAAGTCACACTGATTGGTCTGCGGGTTGCGCGACCCGCCCGCCTCGGCGGCTTGATCGAAGGCGAACTGACAGTCGTCGTCGTCGCCGCCGAAGTAGAGGGTACATCCCGAGGCGGTGGCTGCGACGATCGCAGCTACCAGGGTTCGACAAAGCCACTGGGTCATCGGGCACTCCTGCGCGACAGGGAAGAGAGATGGTAGGCGAAGGCGCCACGCGATGGCGGGCGATTCCTGGGATTCGCCACAGCAATGGGCAGGCCAGCGGCGTCGCGGCGCCGCGCGCTCGGGTAACGCGTTGAAGTCTCAGGTCACGCGTTTCGAGGCTGCGCCATCGGTCACGTCGACGGGCGCGATTCATCTCAGTTTTCCGAGGCTTGACTTGGATCCGATCGCGGTTTACCCACGCCCGGAGATCGCATCCATGTCACGTATCGGACTCGCGTTTTCTTCATTCTTTCGATTGCTTTTCGGCAAGCGACTCGACCCTGCGGTCGCGCGCTTCTTGCCCGACGAGCTGCTCCGCTTGCCCGCGCCCGCGAAGCCGGAACGCGTCGTGCCCGCGCCCGTCGTCGCGGTCGTCGCCGCCGTCGAGCCCGAGGCGCGGGCCAAGAAGGCCGATCCGGCCGCGGCGCAGCGCGACGGCGCCCTCGCGCTGCTCGCGCTGTTCCAGCGCGACGGTCGCCTGATCGACTTCCTGCGCGAGCCGCTCGACGGCTTCTCCGACGCCGACATCGGCGCCGCTGCCCGCGACGTCCACCGCGGCTGCAAGAAGGTCCTCGATCAGGTCTTCACCCTGGAGGCGGTGATGCCGGGCGCGGACGACGCGAAGGTGTCGGTGCCGAAGGGCTTCGATCCCGCCGAGGTCCGCATCATCGGCGAGGCCAAGGGCGAGCCGCCGTTCACGGGGGCGCTGCGCCACCACGGCTGGCGAGCCGAGCGCGCGCAGCTGCCGACCTTGGCCGAGGGCATCGATCGCGCGATCGTCGCGCCCGCCGAGGTCGAGGTTTGACCGCGGCCGCGCGCTACGTCGTCGGGATCGATCTCGGCACGACCAACTGCGCGATCGCCTTCGTCGACACCACCGCGCCCGGCCCGGCGCAGGCGCTGCCGATCACGCAGCTGGTCGGCCCGGGCGAGGTCGCGACCCGACCGACCCTGCCGTCGTTCCTCTTGCTGCCGACCGCACACGAGGTCGCCGCCGACGCGATGAGCCTGCCGTGGGCGCCGAAGCCGACGTCGGCGGTCGGCACCTTCGCGCAGCTCCGCGGCGCCGAGCTGCCGCACCGCCTGGTGTCGAGCGCGAAGTCGTGGCTGTCGAGCGGCGTCGATCGCAGCGCGCCGATCTTGCCGTGGCGCGGCGCCGATCGCGATCTGCCCGAGGGCGGCGAGCGGGTGTCGCCGGTCGCGGCGTCGGCGCGCTACCTCGCGCACCTGCGCGCGGCATGGGACGCGACCCACCCCGACGCGCCGCTCGCCGATCAGGACGTGCTGGTCACCGTGCCGGCGTCGTTCGACGCTGCCGCGCGCGAGCTCACCGTCACCGCGGCGCGCGAGGCCGGGCTGCCGCGGATCACGCTGCTGGAGGAGCCCCAGGCCGCGTTCTACGCGTGGCTCGCCGCGGCCGGTGACGCCTGGCGCCAGCGCCTGGTGCCGGGTGACGTCGTCCTGGTCTGCGACATCGGCGGCGGTACCACCGACTTCACGCTGATCGAGATCACCGACGACGGCGGCAACCTGGTCCTCGAGCGCGTCGCGGTCGGCGATCACATCCTGCTTGGCGGCGACAACATGGACCTGGCGCTGGCGGCGACCGCCGAGCGCACGCTCGGCGAGCAGGGCAAGCAGCTCGACGCGGTGCAGTCGCGCGGGCTGGTCCAGGCGGTCCGCCGCGCCAAGGAGGCGCTGCTCGGCGACGCGGGCCTCGACGTGGTGCCGGTGTCGATCCTCGGCCGCGGCGCGAAGCTCATCGGCAGCACGCTGCGCGTCGACCTCGCGCGCGACGCCGCGCGCACGCTGCTGGTCGATGGTTTCTTCCCGATCGTCGGCGCCGACGCCCGACCGGCGCGGCGGCGAGCCGGCGGCCTGCGCGAGCTCGGCCTCGCCTACGCCGCTGATCCCGCGGTGACGAAGCACCTCGCCGAGTTCCTCGATCGCCACGACAGCGCGCCGACCGCGGTCCTGTGGAACGGCGGCGTCATGAAGGCGTCGGCGATCCGCGACCGGGTGCGCGCGGTGATCGGCGAGTGGTACGGCCGCGAGCCCCGCGAGCTCGACGGCGCCGACCTCGATCTCGCGGTCGCGATCGGCGCGGCCCACTACGGCGGCGTGCGACGCGGCGGCGGCGTCCGCATCCGCGGCGGCACCGCGCGCGCGTACTACATCGGCATCGAGTCGTCGGCGCCCGCGATCCCAGGCTTCGCGCCGCCGGTGAAGGCGCTGTGCGTCGCGCCGTTCGGGATGGAGGAGGGCACCAGCGCCGACCTGCCCGACGACGATCTCGGGCTCGTCGTCGGTGAGCCGTCGACCTTCCGGTTCTTCGCGTCGTCGACGCGCAAGGACGATCCGGTCGGCGCCCTGGTCGACCCCGTCGCCGCCGAGCTGATCGAGCTCGATCCGGTCGAGCAAGAGGTCCCGGTCGAAGGCGATCGTCGGGCCGGCGATCTGGTCGCGGTCGCGCTGTCGGCCAACGTCACCGAGGTCGGCACGCTCGAGCTGTGGTGCCGCGCCCGCGACGGCGGCGGCCGCTGGAAGCTCGAGTACTCGGTCCGCGAGCGGGCTGAACGCCTCGGTTGACATCGCGTCAGTCTGCGCCGATGCTGGCAGTGCCATCGGGGGGCGCGCATGCTTCGCTACTACAACTTCATCGGGTACGTGGTGGTCCTGACCGCGCTCGCGGCCGGAACGTTCCTCTTTCCGTTCCACGGCAGTCATCTGGCGTCGTTCGGGATCACGCTCGGCTACTACGCGCTGGTGTGGTTCCTCGCGGGCATCTACCTCGGGAACGTCGTCCACGTCGCGCTCGCCCATCGCGGGATGGACGTGAAGCCGTGGTTCCTCTACCTGATCATGATCCTGAACAACACGATCGGGTGCTACCTGAACCTCGTGACCTGGAGCAACCGCCACCGGCTGCACCACCTGTACTCCGACCGACCCGGCGATCCCAACAAGAAGCCCGAGGACGGCTTCTGGGTCACGTTCTGGCGCTCGCAGGTGCCGTACCCGTCGATCGCGGACATGACGAAGGAGCCGATCTTCCACACGCTGCCAGTGCGCTTGTTCAACAACACGTTCTACGCGCTCTTCGCGCAGGTCTCGAGCGTCGGTCTCCTGTGGCTGGTCGTCGGCGACTGGCGACTGGCACTGACGCTGTGGCTGGGGATTCGCCTGATCGCGTCGTACGTCCACTGGATCCAGAACTACTGGGCTCACGACAAGCGTTTCGGCACCCGCCGCCACGACGACGACGATCACGCGATGAACATCGACAACTGGCTGCCCGTGCTGCTGACCTACAGCGCGTGCCTGCAGAACAACCACCATCACGCGCCGCGCTTCATCCGGCTGTCGCACTCGAAGCGTGAGTTCGACTGGGGCTTCGTGACGATGCGCCTCTTGTACAAGCTCGGCGTCATCACGCCGACCGCGGCCGGGCTGACGATCCCCGAGGGCGCCGACCTCGATGAGGTCGGCCTGTAGGCCGGCCCCATGCACGACGACTCGGTGCACGGCTGCATGTACTGCGGCTTTCGCTATCACCCCGAGATCGGCGATCCGGCGCGCGGGATCCCGGCGGGGACGCGCTTCGAGGACCTGCCGGCTGACTGGACGTGTCCGCGCTGTGGCTCGACGCACGACGACTTCCTGCTCGTGCCGCGGCCGCCGACGGCATGAGGCGCGTCGCCGCGATCGTCAACCGCAACGCTGGCGGGGTCACCGCCGCGGTCATCGAGGCTGCGCGCCGCACCCTCGGCGCCGAGCACGTCTTCGTCACCGCGTCGGCTGACGACGCCCGCGCCGCGATGGCGACGATCGTCACGGCCGGGTACGCGGTCGTGTGCAGCGGCGGCGGCGACGGTACGTTCGTGCAGGCGGTCGCCGATCTCGCCGCGATGGCGTCGCCGCCGATCCTGTTCGGCCTCCGGCTCGGCTCGGGCAACGCGATCGCCGACGTCTGCGGCGCCGGGCCGGCCACCCGCGCCGGCCTGGTGGCGGATCTGGCGCGGGCGGCGAGCGACGAGGCGCCCGGGGTGTTGCGCCTGCTCGAGGTTCGCGGCCGGCTGAGCCACTCGGTCGGCCTCGGGCTCGACGCCGACTTCAACCTCGATCTCGACCGGATCGCCAAGGCCGGGCGCCGCCGCGCCTGGCTGCGGCCGCTGTTGCAGGGTTCGGCCGGGCTGATCGCAACCGCGTCGCTGCGGACCCTGCCGCGGCTGGTGCGGGGCCAGGCGCCGCGGATCCGGATCGTCGCCATCGGCTCGGCGGCGCGCATCGACAGCCGCGGCCGCGTGATCGGCCAGCTCGCCGATGGCGCCGTGCTGCACGACGGCGCGATCACGATCGCCGCGGCCAGCACCGTCACGACCTACGGCCGCGGCGTCGAGTTCTTTCCCTCGACCGAGCGCGAGCCCGATCGGTTCCAGCTGCGCGTCGCCCACGTCGGGGCGGTCGACGCGGTGCGCGACCTGGTGCAGATCCTGCGCGGCGCGCACGATCGCCTGATCGGCGTCGATGACTTCCTGGTCGGCGCGGTCGCGATCACCGCGATCGATCGCTGCGCCGCGCACAGCGGCGGCGAGGTCTGGTGGCCCGAGCCCGGGACGCCGACGCGGGTCGCGCTGGCACCGCGTCGAATCCCGGTGTTGCGGGCGCGGCGGTAACACGAGGCCGTGCAGTCGGGACCGAGAGAATCGAACTCTCCACGATCGCCGTGTGGGGGCGACCTCACCGCCAGATGAGCTGATCCCGTGGGTGGACTCAGGGGGATTCGAACCCCCGTCTCTGCTGTGCGAGAGCAGCGTCTTGCCGTTGGACGACGAGCCCAGTTTCGTTGCAGCGGCCCTGAAGGGAGCGAATGACGGTTCTCGAACGCGACGACTCCCGAAAGCGGCTCCCGCCCTGGGCGGCCGCGGCCGACGGTGCATCAACCGTCGACCGGGCCGCCGCTCATCCCATCGCCGCCCGTTCACGCTGCCTCCGGATGGGCGTCGATCTCGCCGGTCCAGTACAAGTAGTCACGCCAGGCGTCAGGCACCGAGCGGGTGCTGACGCGGATCGTCACCGCCGGCACCCAGGTCGGGCGGCCCGGCACCGCGCGCAGCTTCAGTCCGGCCTCGGTCGGCGTCCGGTTGCCCTTGGCGCCGTTGCACGGATAGCAGCAGGTCACGATGTTCTCCCACGTGGTGCGGCCGCCGCGGGCGCGCGGGATCACGTGGTCGTAGGTGAGCGCGGCCATCGTGCAGCGGACGCTGCAGTACTGGCAGCGGTAGCCGTCGCGCGCGTAGATGTTCACGCGCGAGAACTTCACCGGCTTGGCGTGGCGACGAAAGGCGCGCAGCAAGCGCACCACCGCCGGGGCCTTGACGATCACCGAGACCGTCTTGATCTCGGCGTCGTACTCCTCGATCACTTCGACCTTGCCCAGCGTGAGCAGCGTGATCGCGCGCTGCCACGAGATGACCTTGATCGGTTCGAAGCCCTGCGATAAGAGCAGAGTTCGTGTCGCCACGTCGTGCATGTGTACTCGGTCCTTTCACCGGTCGCTTGACACGACGCACGGACCGGAGCCGTGCGCCATCGGCCCACACCGTGTGGGCAAGTTCGTGCCGCCGAGAGGATTTGAACCTCCACTGGGTGACTTCTCGAGCCACTGACTCTGCCGTTGGTCTACGGCGGCATGCGAAATCGATCGTGCCCCCGGCGGGAGTCGAACCCGCACGATGCGAGGTTTGAGCTCGCTGACTCTGCCGTTGGTCTACGGGGGCGCAGCGTGACGTCTACGAGACATGGAGTGATCGGCGGGACTCGCACCCGCTAAGACGAGGTTCACGGCCTCGCGCCGCGTCGGCTTTGGCTTCGACCACGGTCCACCCGGGAGGAATCGCACCTCCATCGTCCGGTTATCAGCCAGATGCTCTGCTGTTGAGCTACGGGTAGAAAATATCGTAGGGGTGACCGGCATTGCACCGACGACCTCACCGTCCCGAACGGCGCGCTCTGCTACTGAGCTACACCCCTGAAAATGCACGCGTCCAGATGGCCGGCATTGCACCGACGGCCTCGCGGTCCCCGGCCGCGCGCTCTGCTACTGAGCTACATCTGGGAGAAACGTAGGGCAGGTGACCGGATTCGAACCGGCGTCCTACTGTGGTAAACCGATAACCATCCATCGTCGGCCCGTTCCCGAAGGAGGGGCAAGGTCGTGACGGACGGCGTAAGTTGCTCTACCGCTGAGCTACACCTGCACATCGCACATCGCCAGAGAATCGAACTCTGCGCTTGGGTGTTGGAAGCCCAGCCCGTCCCAGACGGAGCGATGTAAGCAGTACCACCGGAAGGATTCGAACCTCCGCCAGCGACGTTCGTAGCGTCGTGTCCCATCCGCAGGACGGTGGCAAAAGACGGGCGAAAATTGATATCGAAGACGTCCGTTGTAGTACGGTAATCGATATCGATCGGCCCGAGCGTGTCCGGCGGGACTCGAACCCGCAACCCACCGTTTAACAAACGGGCGCTCGACCATTGAGCTTCGGACACAGACGCATCGATGGCGACTGGGACACCACCGATGCCATGCGTGTTGAACGAATCCGCGCGGCCGATCGTCACCGATCAGGTGCGCGCGAAGTCGCTGATGACCGGAGGCGTCGCCGGGTCGAAACCGACCACGTCGAGCATGCCGTTGTCGTTCGGGTCAGCGATGCTGAAACCGTTCGACGTCATCCCCACCACCACCACCTTCGCCGCGATGCCACGCGCCTGACGGTACGCGCGGATCGCCTGTGCCGGGTGCACGCTCCCGGCCCACGTCTCACTGTCCGTGTAGATGACGAACGTGTCGACATCCACGCGGTTGCGCTCGGCCCAGATCATGGGAATCGCGCAGTCGGTTCCGCCGAACGGCAGGTCGCCGACGAGCTTGCACACGTCGTCGAGGCGCTGCCGCGGCGAGATCGCGAGCGGGCGCAGGCCCGGATCGCCGCCACCCCACTGACCACCGTAGCCGCCGGCCGCGGCCGTGAAGGCCACGAACTGGTGATCGCGCTCCGTCGCCGCGGTCACCAGT
>JAYTAJ010000707.1:0-3630 GCA_043737575.1 Myxococcales bacterium
GTCAGCAGCACGCCGTCGGACCAGTAGGCGCGGCTCGCGCTCGCGGGCAGCAGATCGAACGTGTGGGCGTCGCCGTAGGGACGGCGATGCACCGCGATCACCCGCGAGCCGTCGAGGGCGTCGCCGGCGTCGAGGACGCCGAGCAGCCGGCCGTCGGCGGTCGGGTGGCCGGCCGACGCGGTGACCTCGCGGCCGTCGGCGAGCGCCAGCACGATCAGGGCGTGGGACGGCGGCGCCGGGGTCGAGCCGACCCGAACGATCGGCACCGCGACGCGAGCGCCGCGCTCGTCGGTCGACCACACCAGCATGCCCGCGACCAGCGCCTCGACTGCGACGTCGCCGCTCGGGGTCGCGATCTGCGCGTCGGCGGGCAGGCAGCGCGGACAGCCGGTCTGGGCCCGGGCCGTGACCTCTGCGGGCGACAGCCACTGCCACGCGGGCGGCGGATCGCCCTCGCGCACCACCGGTGGGCCGCAGTCCTGCACGCAGGTCGCCTCGGCGTCGGGCCGCGGCGTGCTGCACTTGGCGTCGTCGGCGCCGACGACCACGGGCGGCGACTCGGGCGCCTTGCGGCACGGGCCGCCGCATCCAGACAGCGTCGCGACGACAACGGCAACGGCAACGGCAACGACGATCAGCGTGCGATTCATGCGGCGAGCGTACGCTCGGACCGCGCGGTCAGCGATCGATCTGGATGTCGATGTCCAGATCCAGGTCGAGATCGAGGTCGAAGTCGCCGAGCGTGGCCTCGAGGCGACGCTGGACCTTGGCGAGCTCGCGCTCGAGGACCTGCTCGTAGATCTCCATGCGGGCCTCGTAGGCCTGCTGCCAGTCGTCCTGATCGGGCGCCTCGACCTCGTCGGCGTCCTCGGCCGCTTCGGCCGCCTCGGCCATCGCCTCGCGCGCCTCTTCCTCGGCCTCGCGCGCCTCCTCGCGGGCCTCTTCCTCCGCCTCCCGCGCGTCCTCCTCCGCCTCGCGGGTTTCCGCTTCGGCCTCCCGCGCCTCCTCCTCCGCCTCCCGGGCGTCCTCTTCGGCCTCCCGCGCCTCCTCCTCCGCCTCCCGCGCCTCCTCTTCCTCTTCGCACGCCCAGGCGGGCGAGCTCCAGAACAGCGTCAGTCCGATCGCGGCTATCGACAGCAGAGAGGGTGCGCGCATCAAGCCAGGAGCCGCGATCGCGCGCCGCGGTGGACAGCGCCGCGACGAAATCTCACGCCGCCGCGCGGCCGATCGAATTCGCCAGGAACCGCGCGAGGTACGGCGCGGTCCGGCTCGCCGAGACCCGGGCGACCTCGGCCGGCGGCCCCGCGGCGACGACCTGGCCCCCGTCCTCGCCCGCGCCCGGCCCGATGTCGATCACCCAGTCGCTCCCGGCCACGACCCGCAGATCGTGCTCGACGACGATGACGGTGTTGCCCGCCGCGACCAGCCCGTCGAGCTGCGCCACCAGCTTCTCGACGTCGGCCGGGTGCAGCCCCGTGGTCGGCTCGTCGAGGACGTACAGCGTGTCGCCGCGGTGCCGCCGCTGCAGCTCGGTCGCGAGCTTGATGCGCTGGGCCTCGCCGCCCGACAGCTCGGTCGCGGGCTGGCCGAGCCGCAGGTAGCCGAGCCCGACCTCGCGCACGACCTCGAGAGCGCGGCGGATCGCGGGCTCGTCGGCGAAGAACCCCCACGCCGCGTCGACCGTCATCGCGAGCACGTCGGCGATGGTCTTGCCGCGGTACTCGATCTCGAGCGTCTTGGCGTCGTAGCGCGCGCCGTGACACGCGGGACATGGCGCGTACACCGACGGCAGGAACAGCATCTCGACGAACACCGCGCCCTCGCCCTCGCAGGTCGCGCAGCGGCCCTTGGCGACGTTGAACGAGAACCGGCCGGCGTCGTAGCGCCGCGCCCGCGCCAGCTTGGTGGCGGCGAACAGCTTGCGCACCGGATCGAACAGGCCGGTGTAGGTCGCGAGGTTGGAGCGCGGCGTCCGGCCGATCGGCCGCTGATCGACCCGCACCAGCCGCGCGATGCCGGCCATCCCGTCGACGATCCGGCCGCCGCTCGGCACCACCGCGGCGCGCTCCAGCTCCTCGCCGTCGTCGTCGTCGACCGCGATCGGCTGGCCGAGCTGCGCGCCGACCAGCTCGACCAGCGCCTGCGCGACCAGGCTCGACTTGCCGGAGCCCGACACGCCGGTGACGGTCGTGAACGCGCCGAGCGGAAACCCGACGTCGACGTCGTCGAGGTTGTTGCGGGTGACGCCCGCGAGCCGCAGCCACCCGGTCGGAACCCGCGCCGCGCGGGTCGTGACGACCTGTGGGCCGAACAGGTGGCGCCGCGTCTGCGATGCCTCGACCGCCGCGAGCCCCGCGGGCGGACCGCTGTACAGGATGTGGCCGCCCTGCTCGCCCGCCGCCGGTCCGACGTCGACGATCCAGTCGGCCTGACGGATCACGTCCAGCTCGTGCTCGACGACGAACAGCGAGTTGCCGGCCGCCTTCAGCCGCGCCAGCGCGCCGAGCAGCGCCTCGGTATCGGCCGGATGCAGCCCGGCCGACGGCTCGTCGAGGACGTAGACCACGCCGAACAGGTTCGAGCGCACCTGGGTCGCGAGGCGCAGCCGCTGCAGCTCACCCGGCGACAACGTCGGCGTGGTGCGCTCGAGCGTGAGATAGCCGAGGCCCAGCTCGAGGAGGATCTCGAGCCGCGCCACCAGGTCGGCGGCGATGCGGCGGGTGACGATCGCGGCGGCGTCACCATCGGTGCCTCCAGCGTAGCCGCCGAAGATCGCCGCGAGCCGCGCCAGCGGCAGCCGCGACAGCTCGGCGAGATCGAGCCCCGCGAAGGTCACCGCCAGCGCCTCGGGCCGCAGCCGCTTGCCGTGACAGCTCGTGCACGCGCTGCCGATCAGGTACTGCGCGACGCGCTTCTTCATCAGCGCGCTCTGCGTGGTCGCGAAGGTCGTCAGCACGTGGCGCCGCGCGCTGGTGAACGTGCCCTGGTAGCTCGGCTCCTCCTTCCGCTTCAGCGCGCGCTTGGTCTCGGCGGGCGTGAAGCCCGCGTAGACCGGCACGGTCGGCTGCTCGTCGGTGAACAGGATCCAGTCGCGCTGCGCCTTCGGCAGCTCGCGCCACGGCTTGTCGACGTCGTAGCCGAGCGTCACCAGGATGTCGCGCTGGTTCTGTCCGCCCCACGCCTGCGGCCACGCCGCGATCGCGCGCTCGCGGATCGTCAGCGCGTCGTCGGGCACCATCGATCGCTCGGTCACGGTGTAGACCCGGCCGAGCCCGTGACAGGTCGGGCACGCGCCCTCGGGCGTGTTGGGCGAGAAGCCCTCCGCGTAGATGAGGCTGGCGCCGCGCGGATACGTCCCCGCGCGCGAGTACAGCATCCGCAGCAGGTTCGACAGCGTCGTCACGCTGCCGACCGACGACCGCGTCGTCGGCGTGCCGCGCTGCTGCTGCAACGCCACCGCGGGCGGCAGCCCGTCGATCTCGTCGACCTCGGGCACCGGCAGCTGATCGAACAGCCGCCGCGCGTAGGGCGACACCGACTCGAGGTAGCGACGCTGGGCCTCGGCGTAGAGCGTGCCGAACGCGAGCGACGACTTGCCCGAGCCCGACACGCCGGTGAACACCACCAGCG
>JAYTAJ010000708.1:0-3626 GCA_043737575.1 Myxococcales bacterium
GCAGGCGCTTCTCCTCGAGCGCGGTCATGACGTGGAGCACCCACGGGCTCACCCAGCCCGACTCGGCGTGGAGTGTGATCATCGACGCATCGTACTCGCCTTGCGCCGCGATCCGATCTTCCCTACCGTCGGCGCCTTGCGCTGGCCGACCCTGCTTCGTCATCCCGCGGTGCTCGCCGCGACGCTCGTGCTGCTCGGCGCGCTGGTGCTTCTGCCCGGGCTCGGCGGCCCCGGGCTGTGGGAGCCGCACGAGATGGCGATCGCCGACGAGGCGGCGGCGCGCGCCGACGGCACCCACAAGGTCGCGCCGGGCGCGGCGACCTGTCCCCACGCGCCCGAGCTGACCGGGGCGCGGACGCTGACGCCGCGGGTCGCCGCGTGGGGCCTGCGCCACGTCTCGTCGTCGGAGCGCGGCCTGCGGGTGCCGATGGTGCTGATCGGCTTGCTCGGACTGGTCGCGGTGTTCGCGGTCGGCTGGCGGCTGGGCTCGCCGCGCGCCGGGCTGATCGCGGGCATCGTCACGATGAGCTTTCCGCTGTGGAGCCTGCAGGCGCGACAGCTCACCAGCGAGCTGCCGGGCGCGGTCGGCGCGACGCTGATCATGTACGCGCTGTGCGTGGTGATCGCGCCGCGCCGCGGCAGCCCGCTGACGCTCGCGCTCGATCTCGCGATCGCCGCGGTCGCGCTCGCGATCGGCGGCCACCTCGCGTTCCACGGCAGCGGCGCGCTGGTCGGGCTGCTGCCGCCGCTGGCCGCGGTCGCGTTCGCCGGCGGGTTCGCGCTGCCAGCGCTGGGCCGCGGCCTCGCCGCCGCGTGGCGCGCGATCGATCGCCGCCGCGAGCGCCCGCCGATCGCGCCGATCGCGCCGATCGATCCGTGGCCGACCGCGGCGATCGCGGGCGCCACCATCGCGACCGTCGGCCTGTCGGTGTGGATCGCGCGGCAGGTCTTCGATCTCGGGCCGCGCACCCCGGGCACGCGGCAGATCGCCGATCACAGCATCCTCACCAGCGACTGCTGGTCGAGCGCGATCGGCGGGACCTGGCGCAAGCACGAGGACCTGCAGTCGACCTACGATCGGCTGTTCGAGCACGCCGGCTTCGGCATGTTCCCGTGGTCGATCCTCGCGGTGCTGGCGCTCGGCGCGCTGGCGAGCGGCCTGGCCAGCCCGCAGCGGCGCTTCGCGGGCTCGCTGTTGTTCGCGTGGGCGGCGGCGGCGTGGGTCGCGGCCGCGGTGTTCCAGCGCAAGGTCGGCATGGTCGCGTTCCCCGGCTTCCCGGCGTGCGCGATCGCGATCGGCATCTTCGTCGACGAGATCTACCAGCGCCGCGCCGACGCCGCGCGCGATCCGGCGCCGTACCGCGCCGCGGCGTGGGGCCTGCTCGCGCTGGCGCTCTTGCTCGGCACCGTCGTCATCGGCAAGGATCTGCAGTCGCTGCCCGAGCGCATGACGTCGATCCTGGTCGGCGGCAGCGACCCCGCCACCTCGGCGTCGTCGGCGCCGATCAAGTACCCGGCGAGCGCGCGCTTCCTGTGGCTGCCGACCAAGCTGTGGATCTTGATCCTCGGCGTCCTCGCGGTGCTGCCGTTCGCGCTCGACCTGTGGCTGTGGCGACCGCGCCGCCGCACCGACGAGCCGTCGACCTTGTTCGAGCGCACCCGCCTGCCCGGCCTCGCGCGCTACGGCATGCCCGCGGCGCTGATCGGCACCGTCGTGCTCGCGCTGTTCTGGACCCACGGCTGGCACCGCGGCCTCAGCCACAACCTGTCCTCGAAGCACATCTTCTCGGTCTATCGCGACCTGCGGCGACCCGGCGACGCGCTCGGCATCATGGGCTCGATGGGCAACGCGCCGCGCTACTACGCCGACGGCCCGGTCGAGAAGCTGGGCGGCCGCGCCGATCTGCTCACGTTCCTGGCGCGACCGACGCGGGTGTTCGCGATGGCGCCGGCCGCGGAGCTGTGCGCGATCCACAAGGAGCGCACGACCGGCACGCCGTACTTCGTCCTCGACGACTCGAACACCCAGACGCTGCTGCTCTCGAACCAGCTCGGCGGCGCGCGCGATCACAACCCGATCGCGACGCAGATCCTGCGGGAGCGCCCCACCGACGTCGGCACGCCGCTGTCGATCGTCTACGACAACACCATCGAGCTCATCGGCGTGAAGATGCCCGACGCCGTGAAGCGCGGCGAGTCGTTCGAGGTGACGTTCACCTATCACGTGAAGAAGCCGGTCTCGGGCGCGTGGAAGGTCTTCGTCCACTTCGACTACGGCAGCCTCCGCTTCCCCGGCGACCACGAGCCCATCCGCGGCCGCTGCAACACCAACTTCTGGCAGACCGGCGACTACGTGATCGATCGCTTCACCGTCGCCGCCGGCAACAAGGCGCTGCCGAAGCAGACCTACGCGGTGTGGGCCGGCTTCTTCCAGGGCTCGTTCCCCAACTACCGCAACATGCCCGTCTCGCAGGGCGAGCAGGACGACAAGAGCCGCGCGAAGCTGGGGACGATCCGGTTGAAGTGACGCCACGCGAACGGCACGCACGCCAGCTCGGAGCGGCTCTGCTTCGGCGACTCGCCGTCCGGTGGCCGGACCGGTCACGATTGCGGCACGGGAGCGATAGCGATTGCGGGCGGCGGGGTCGCGTGAGACATGGCGCGGATGTCTGACGTCGTTCCGAGCTGGTCCTCGCCGATCCGTACGCTGTTCGAGAAGGTGCTGCCCGCGGTGAAGGTGCCCGACCGGGCCCGCGACAGCGAAGCGGTGGTGCGCGAGCTGTTCGGGCTGGCGGACATCGAGATCGGCGGCACCCGGCCGGGCGACGTGCGGGTGCACGACAACCGCTTCTACGAGCGGCTGCTGCGCGACGCGTCGATCGGGCTGGGCGAGTCGTACATGGACGAGTGGTGGGAGACCGACGCGCTCGACGTGATGATCGACAAGGTCATGCGCGCGAACCTGAAGCAGAAGGTGCAGGGCAGCTGGCGGCTGAAGGCGCTGACGGTGAAGGCGGTGGTGCTCAACCTCCAGAGCAAGGCGCGGTCGGGGGCGTCGGTCGAGGCCCACTACGACATCGGCAACGACCTCTACACCCGCATGCTCGACGAGCGCATGGTCTACACCTGCGGCTACTGGAAGTCGGGCGCGAAGACGCTGACCGAGGCGCAGGAGGCGAAGCTCGACCTGGTGTGCCGCAAGGTCGGGCTGAAGCCGGGCATGCGCGTCCTCGACCTGGGCTGTGGCTGGGGCGGGTTCGCGAGCTGGGCAGCGGAGAAGTACGGCTGCACGGTGCTGGGCGTGACGCTGTCGAAGGACCAGGTGTCCTTGGGCAACCAGAAGTGGAAGCACCTGCCGGTCGAGCTGCGGCTGTGCGACTACCGCGACGTCCAGGGCACCTTCGACCGCGTGGTGTCGATCGGCATGATGGAGCACGTCGGGCCGAAGAACTACCGCGACGTCATGAACGTCATCAACCGCTGCATGGTCGACGACGGCGTCGCGCTGATCCACACGATCGCCAACAACCGCAGCCTGCGCCACGGCACGCCGTTCATCGAGAAGTACATCTTCCCGCACGCGGTGGCGCCGTCGTTGGCGCAGCTGGGCCGCGCGATCGAGGGCA
>JAYTAJ010000709.1:0-8258 GCA_043737575.1 Myxococcales bacterium
GACAGTCGCACCACGGCCCTGGCGGTGGCGCGCAAGCTGGGACTCGACGATGTGATCGCCGAGGTGCTGCCGGACCAGAAGGCGGAGCACGTGCGCCGCCTGCAGGCCGAGGGGCATGTGGTCGCCATGGCCGGCGACGGCATCAACGACGCGCCGGCGCTGGCCCAAGCCCAGGTCGGGATCGCGATGGGCACCGGCACCGACATCGCGATGGAGAGCGCGTCGGTCACGCTCGTGAAGGGCGACCTCCGCGGCATCGCGCGGGCCCGCGCGCTGTCACGCCGGACCATGGCGAACATCAAGCAGAACCTGTTCTTCGCGTTCGTCTACAACGCGGCCGGCGTGCCGATCGCGGCGGGGCTGCTCTATCCAACGTTCGGCGTGCTGCTCTCGCCGATGATCGCGGCGGCGGCGATGAGCCTCAGCTCGGTGTCGGTGATCGCGAACGCGCTACGGCTGCGCCACAGCGCGCTGTAGGACCACGCGCACGCCCATTGTCGTCCATGGACGCTGCCTTGGTCGAGGCGCGCACGAGGGCCCGGTCATGGGTCGACCTTCGAGGAACGATTCGGCCAAGATCTCGGGGCGATGGCCGTGCGGATATCGGTGATCGAAGAGGCGCGGACATCGAGTACGATCGAAGCGTGAGCGGCCGGATCTCAGCGCTCGTGGTGGGCGTCGCCGCCGTCGCGAGCATTGCCGGCGGAGCCACGACGGCGCGCGCCGAGTGCGGGGCATCGGTGCGCGTCTCGGGCGACGCTGACGTCGCGAAGGCGATCCGCGCGAGCCTGATGGCGCGTGGTCTCGGCGACGTCGCCGTCGACGACTGTGCTTCGATGGAGGTCGTCGTCGAGCGCGCGGGTCCGCGCCTGCGGCTGGCGGTGATCGACGGCTTCGGCCGGCGCAGTGACCGCGAGGTTCGCGACTCGGCGACGGCGATCGCGTTGATCGAATCGTGGGCGCGGCCCGAGGTCGTGCTCGGCGACGACCTCCCGGGCGCGGGGGCTCCGGAAGCGGAGGAGCCGTCGTTCCGGCGAGCGCCGGCGCCTCGCGCGACGCCGAACACGACCGGGATCGCCGTCGTCGCGGGGCTCGACTACGCGCGAGACGCCACGACCTGGCAACGTGTCGGCGCCGCGGCGTGCGTCGCGACCGGCCCGGTGTGCATCGGGGGGCGGCTGGAGATCGCCAGCCCGCTGGATGAGGGGAGCCACCCGCGCCGTTCGACGAGTCTCGCGGCGACGGTCGAGCTCCCGCGCGGGGTCGGCCGCGTCACCCTGGTTCCCGGCGTCGGTGTCGCCGGGACCTGGGCCACGCTCGGCGGCCTCGGTCTGCACGCCGATGAGACCGACGACATCCCGAGCCTGCGCGCCGTTGCCACCGTCGCGGTCCGTCTGGCTGTCGCGCGCGGGTGGGCGATCGAGCTCGAGCTCGGCGGCGAGGCCGAGGCGTTCGGCGCGACTCACCCGGTGCCGGGCAGCCTCGGCCGCGCGGGCCTCGGGCTCCGCTACGGGGCGCGGTGATGGGAAAGCTGCTTCCACTCCGGCGGATCGAGGGCGCCGTCGAGGAATTGTCCGCTGAAGCGCTGGTCTCCGCCGCCGCGGCGAAGGATGGCGCAGCGCTGGGAGCGCTCTTCGATCGGTTCGCCCCCGACGTCTATCGTTTCCTCGGTCGCATCGCAGGCAGCTACGCGGCCGACCTCGACGATCTGCTCCAGGCCACGTTTCTCGAGGTCTATCGATCGTCTACGCGCTTCGATCGACGCTCGTCGGTGAAGACCTGGATCTTCGGGATCGCTGTCAACGTGGTGAGGCACCACCGCCGCAGCGAAGGCCGGCGTCGCGCGACCCTGCAGCGATTCGCGACCACCGATGACGGCGCCGAAGCGCCACCCGATGCCGCGCTCGATCGCAACCGGCAGCTCCAGCGCCTCGCCTTCGCGTTGGACGAGCTGACCGAACCGCTGCGCGTCGCGTACGTGCTGTGCGTCGTCGAGGAGCTGACCGCCCGCGAGGCCGCGACGGCGCTCGGCACCTCGGAGGGTACGGTGTGGCGCCGCGTCCACGAAGCCCGCGTCGAGCTCCGGCGCCAGCTGACGGGAGGCCCGGCATGACCGCCGCGACGAGCGACGCCGAGCTCGACGCCCTCGCACGCGATCTGCCGCACGCGCAGCCAGCGGCCGCGAGCCTCGAGGATGTCCGCACCGCGCTCCTCGCGTCGGCCGGCCGGATCGCGCCGCTGCCCGCCCGGCTCATCAGCTCGAGACTGCGCTTGGCTGTCATCGCGTTGCCCATCGCAGCGGCGGCGGCCATCGCGCTCTGGGTGATCGCCGCACCGAACGCCATCCGGCGGCCGTTGCCGTCGCACGCACTCCTCGTCTCTGCGGACCAGACCGAGATGGCCCGCATCAGCTCACCGCCCGACGAGATCGTCTACCTGCGCAGCGGCTCGCTGACGGCCGACGTTCCGGAGGTGGGGAACCGTCAGCGCTTCCGGGTGATCACGACCGATGCGGAGATCGAGGTGCAGTCGGCGAAGTTCGTCGTGGCCGTCGATCGCCGCGGCGGCACGTCTGTCGCGGTGAGCCGCGGAGCGGTCGAGATCCGGCCGTGGTCCAGCGAGGACGTCGTCCTCGGCACCGGTGACCACTGGAGCTCGGCCGTCACGGAGGCGGAGGATGCGTTGCCACCGCTCCCGGAACCCGCACCACAGCCGCAGGAGGCGGTTTCACCCGCTGCGGCGCCTCCCGCCACACCACGTCACCGAGCTTCGACGAAGGGCACGCCGAAGCAGCCTGCATCATCGGGCGTCTCGGCGAGTCCGGCCCCCGAGCCTGCCGAGGTGACGACGCCAGCGCTGGTCGAGCCTCCAACGCCGGACACCATCTCGGCGCCCGGGGAAGCCGAGTTCCGGGCGGGGTGGGATGCGCTCCGCCGCCGCGATCCGTCTGCCGCCGCCGCGTCGTTCGCATCATCGCGGCGCGCGGCCAGGCGAGGCGCCGTCGCCGAGGACGCGAGTTTCTGGGAAGGCGTTGCCCTCGCACGGGCGGCCCGTTCGAGCGACGCGATCGCCGCCCTGCGGCGGTTCATCGCATCCCACGGCAAGTCCGCCCGCGCCGGCGAGGCCTCTGCACGGCTCGGCTGGCTGCTCCTCGATACGGGCGACCTGGACGCCGCCACCCGCGCGTTCGAGGCCAGCGTCAACGATCGCGTGCCGTCCGTGCGCCGCAGCGCACGCTCCGGGCTCGACAAGATCGCGTTGCTCCGCAAGCGTTGACTCATGACACCGGCGTGACCTCCTTGGTCACAGTGGTCGGCTCGATGCTTGCGGTGTAATCCGTGAAGGCACACCGCGTCGTGTGAGCGAGGGCCGATGAAACCGTCCAGATTCCCAAAACCAGCAAGTGCGACTCGCGTGGCCATGACCGCGCTCGTTCTGGCAGGCGCCATCGGCTGCGCGCCGAGGGCGATGACCACGACGTCGCCGGAGCACCCTGCCAACCCCGACGCGCCGATCGGCCGTCTCGCCGGACCTCCGGCCGCGCTGCGTCCGGGCGTGGCGGACGTCTCGCCGCAGCCTCGGCCTGCGGCTGAAGACCATTCCCGCCACGAAGCACCGGTGGCACCGGTGGTCGAGCCCCCGCAGCCACCGGCCAAGAAACCGAAGAAGCCGAAGAAGCCTGCCAAACCGAAGCCACCGGCAGCCCCGGTGCATGAAGGTCATGGAGGGCACCACTGATGCGGCCGTTGGTGCTCGTCCTTGGGGTGGTCGCCGCCTGCGCTCCATCACGGAGCACGGTCTTCAGCCCGGTCGATCAGGAGGTCGAACGGCGGATCGGCGTCGGCGTGACGTGGCATGAGAACGCCGATCCGCGGATCTCGTCGGCGGTCGCGTCGTTGCTGGAGAAGCCGCTCGACGCCGACACGGCGATCCGGATCGCGCTCGCGACCAATCGCCGCCTGCAGGCGCAGTACGACGAGCTCGGCATCGCGGCCAGCGAGATCGCGTCGGCGACCGTGCTGCCGCCGCTCGAGGTGGACCTTGAGACGAGGATCTCGAGCGGCGGATCCCTCGACGAGATCGAGCTCGACGTCACGCAGGACATCATGGAGCTGATCCAGCTACCGCAACGCCGCGCGGTCGCGCGAGCCAATCTCGCCGGCGCACGTGCTCGCGCGGTGGCGGCGACGGTGGAGCTGGTCGCATCCGTCGAGATGGCGTACGTCGATGTCGTGGCCGCGCAGCAAGAGCTCGAGCTGCGGCAGACGGCGTTCGATGCTGCGAGTGCCTCGGCCGAGATCGCCGAGCGGCAGCACATGGCGGGGAACATCTCCGACCTCGCGCTGGCACGCGAGCGCGACCAAGGCGAGCAGGCTCGCATCGAGCTGGGCCGTGCCCAGGTGGACGTCGAGCTCGCACGCGAAGCGTTGAACGAAGTTCTCGGGCTGTCGGGTGAGAGCACGAACTGGTCGGTTGCGAGCCGGCTCGCCGAGCTGCCCGACGCACAACCCGCCCTCGATTCCCTGGAACGCGACGCCATCGCGAGCAGCCTCGACGTCTCGGCGCTGCGCTCGGACGCGGACGCGGCAGCCGGCCGGGTTGGCATCGCGCGGGTTCGTTCATGGCTTCCCGAGCTGGGCATCGGTGTCGCCGCGAGCCGAGCCGACGGCGAATGGGAAGCCGGCCCGGCGCTCAGCCTGGGCATCCCGCTCTTCAACCAGCAGCAGGGGCCGCGCGCCCGCGCCAACGCGGAGCTCAACCGTTCGCGCAACGAAGCCATCGCGACGGCCGTCGAGGTTCGCGCCCGCGCCCGTGCGGTCCGGCAGCGCGTGCTCGGTGCATACGCCGAGGCCCGGCACCTCCGCGATGTCGTCTTGCCGCAGCGCCAGCTGATCGTCGACGAGACGCTCAAGCAGTACAACGCGATGAACGCGTCCACGTTCGAGCTCTTGTCTGCGCGCCGCGACCTGGTGGACGCTGCGCGGCAGTACATCGACGCGCTTCGCCGATTCTGGCGGGCCGACGCCGATGCCCGCGCGCTGACCCGGGGTGCGATGCCGCGATCGGCGTCCGACGAGCCGAGCGCGGACGCCGCCAATTCCACGACCACCGAGGGCCACTGAGATGATCGATCGCAGGACCATGTTGCAGTCCGGCATCGCGGCGAGCGCTGCCATCCTCGTGCGCGCGCGGCTCGCCGCGGCGCAAGCCCCGCAGCCCCACGGACCCGGTCACGGCGGCGCGAATAAGGTCGCGGCGCCGGTGGGATCCGGCGCGCTGACGAAGGGGCGCGCCGTCGCGGGCGAAAGCTACACACCGGTGGTGATGCCGAACGGCTCGACCTTGCCCTTCGAGAAGAAGGGCGCCGTGAAGGTGTTCCACCTGATCGCCGAGCCCGTGAAGCACGAGATCGCTCCCGGCCTGGAGATCGAGGCCTGGGGCTACAACGGCTCGACGCCCGGTCCGCTCATCGAGTGCGTCGAGGGCGACACCGTGCGGATCTACGTCACGAACAAGCTGCCCGAGCCCACCAGCGTGCACTGGCACGGCGTGATCCTGCCGAGCGGGATGGACGGCGTCGCCGGGCTGACTCAGCGCGCGATACCCGTCGGGAAGACCTACCGGTACGAGTTCACGATGAAGCACGCGGGCACGTTCATGTACCACCCGCACTTCGACGAGATGACACAGATCGCGCTCGGCATGGTCGGGATGATCGTCGTGCATCCGAAGCGCCGCGATGGCCGACGCGTGCGCGACTACTCGCTGATGGCGCACGAGTGGATGATCCCGATCGGGGCCAAGCGGCCCGATCCGCTCGCGATGAGCGACTTCAACGTGCTCACGTTCAACAGCAAGGCCTTCCCCGCCACGGAGCCGCTCGTCGCCGAGCTGGGCGACCTCGTGCGCATCCGGATCGGCAACCTCGGGCCGATGGATCACCACCCGATCCACCTCCATGGCTACCAGTTCGAGGTGACCGAGACCGACGGTGGTCCGGTGCCGAAGGCCTCGCGTCGGCGGGAGACGACCACGCTGGTGCCGGTCGGAGCGGTGCGCGTGATCGAGCTCGTCGCCGACAACCCGGGCGACTGGGCCTTCCACTGCCACATGACTCACCACGTGATGAACCAGATGGGTCACGACGCGCCGAACCTGGTCGGCGCCGATACCCGAGGCCTGGATGCACGCGTCGGGCGTGTCGTGCCGGGCTACATGACGATGGGCGCGACCGGCATGGGCGACATGCACAAGATGGAGCAGCCCGACAACAGCATCTCGATGCTCGGCGGCGATGGGCCGTTCGGTCTCATCGACATGGGTGGCATGTTCACGATCTTGAAGGTCCGCAAGCAGCTCGCCGGCGACAGCGACCCGGGCTGGTACGAGCACCCGGCGGGAACGGTGGCCGGCGAGGCCAGCGCGGACGAGCTCGCGCGCGACGGCATCAAGACCTGACCGCCACGGTCGATGGGTCAGGCCGTGCGGTCGTGGCCGCAGCCGTGACCGCCGCGCGCGGGGCCGGCGCACGTGCAGTCGACACAGCCATGGGCGGCGCACGTGCCACACGAGCGCGCGACCTGCTTGCGGAGCGCCTCGCGCGCGCGAAAGACCCGCACGCCCGCGTTGTTGCTGGAGATGCCGACCTGGTCGGCGTAGTCCTTCACCGAGACGCCTTCGATCTCGATGCGCTGCAGCGCATCCGCGTATTCGGGCTTGAGCGTGCTCGCGAGCTCGCCGACACACTTGCACACCACCCCGTGGAGCTCGTCGTCGCGCGCATCGGTTGCCTCGAGGTCGACCGCGTAGGTCTCCAGCCGCTTGTCGGCGGTGGTCTGGCGGCGGCGGCGATCGATGATCGCGTTCCGCAGCACCTTGTAGAACCAGCCGATTGCGGAGTCGCGCACGGTGTCGAACTTCTCGAGGTTCTTCACGAAGGCGTTCTGGAGGATCTCCTCGGCGACGTCACGGCTGCCGACGCGTCGTTCGACGAAGGCGAGGAAGTCGCGATGGTTCGCGACGAGCGCCGCGACGACCTCGACCGGATCGGGGGCCGTGGCAGATGTCTCATGATCAGCGTCGTGGTCACGCATGCGATCCTTCGAGCCTACGATGGAAGCCGCGCAGGCGCAGCGAGTTGGCGAGGACGGACACGGACGACAGTGACATCGCGGCGCTGGCCAACACCGGGGACAAGAGCCACCCCGTCACCGGGTACAGGGCGCCGGCGGCGATCGGGATCCCGATGACGTTGTAGACGAAGGCCCAGAAAGAGGTTCTGGCGGATCGTCCGCAGGGTGCAGCGGGCTAGACCCACTGCGCGCGGCAAGGCATCGATGCCTCCGCGCAGGAGCGCGATGTCGGAGGCTGCGACGGCGATGTCGGTCCCGGTCCCGATCGCGATCCCGACGTGAGCGCTGGCGAGGGCCGGCGCATCGTTGATGCCATCTCCGACCATCGCGACGATCCGGCCGCGTGCTCGTTCGTCGGCGACGATGCGCGCTTTGTCCTCGGGGCGAACCTCGGCGTACACCCGCTCGATGCCGAGGTCGGCGGCGACCGCACGCGCGGTGGCCCCACGGTCACCGGTGACCATGGCGACCTCGATGCCCATCGCCTGGAGCTCTGCGACCACGCGCTTCGCCGCCGCCGCCGGGCGATCGGTGATGGCTATCATGCCGGCGAGCACCCCGCCGATCGCCACGAACGATGGCGTGCGGCCGCGCGATGCGAGCTCGTCGGCGGCGGCGTCGAGAGGCGAGGTCGAGATCTCGACCTGAGCGAGCCATGCGCTGGTGCCGACCCGCACGAGCTCGCTCGCCACCAAGCCTTCGATACCCGCACCGGGCACCATGACGAAGCTCGTCGCCTCGGTGAGGCTGGCGCCGCGGCCGAGCGCACCCGCGACGATCGCGCGCGCGATGGGATGCTCGCTCTGGCGTTCGACGCTTGCGACGGCGGCCAGGAGCGCGAGGTCCCCACGGCCGGACACGTCGACGATGTCGGTGAGGGTACGAGGATGCCGAGCTCGGCGCCGCGGCCGGTGCCCACCGCGACCGCGGCGGGCGTCGCGAGGCCCAGCGCGCATGGGCAGGCGATCACGAGCACGGCCACGAAGCGCTCCACCGCGGTGGCGAAGCCACTGACCGTTGGATCCGCGCCGATTTGATCAAAGGCTCCTCGAAGGAGCCACCATGAACGTCCGGTATCGCGTCACGCTTGAGGCCTCGGAACGGATACAGCTTGCAGCGATGGTG
>JAYTAJ010000710.1:0-8257 GCA_043737575.1 Myxococcales bacterium
GCCTTCCAGCGGGTCCTGGATGCCCGCGGGCTCGCGATCGTGCTGCCACGCGATGACGCGGATGGCTTCGCGGCGTGGGCGCACACCCTCGCCCGTCAGGTGCGCGCCGCGCTCCCCGCACGCCTGCAGGGCCTCCTCGACGAGGGCGCCCGCGCGTTCGCGGCGCGCCAGCCGCCGCCCCGGCCGAGTCTTCGTGACGCCGAGCTCGAGGCGCTGGTCGCGCTGGAGGACCGCATCCTGGTGACGTCGAGCCGCGACGCGGCGATGTGATCGAGCTTGCGTCGTTACTACAGCTGTAGGAATATCGCCGACGGGGCTGCGATTGTCCGGGTTGCCCATGCTAGTTTTGCCCGTCGATGTCGTCTGATCTCACCCTCGTCCGCCACCCGATCTGGCCGGGCCCGCGCGGCCCGGTGGTGCTGGCGATCCTCGATGGCGTCGGGCTCGGGCGCGGCGACGCCGCCGACGCGGTGAAGCTGGCGCGGACGCCGACCCTCGACGCGCTGCTCGCGGGGTGCGCGACGCGGCTGCGCGCCCACGGCACCGCGGTCGGGCTGCCGTCGGACGACGACATGGGCAACAGCGAGGTCGGCCACAACGCGCTCGGCGCGGGCGTGGTGCACGATCAGGGCGCGCTCCTGGTCAGGCGTGCGATCGCGTCGGGCAGCCTGTTCGAGGGCGCGGTGTGGCGCGCGATCGTCGAGCGCTGCCGCGGCGACCACGCGACGCTGCACTTCCTCGGCCTGCTGTCCGACGGCAACGTCCACTCGCACATCGATCATCTCGAGGCGATGCTCGAGCACGCCGCGCGCGCGGGGGTCCGGCGGGTGCGAGTCCACGCGCTGCTCGACGGCCGCGACGTCGCGCCGACCTCGGCGCTGAGGTACGTCGAGCGGCTCGAGGCGACCTTGGCGCGGCTGCGCGCCGCGGGGATCGACGCTCGCATCGCGTCGGGCGGCGGTCGCATGCAGGTGACGATGGATCGCTACGAGGCCGACTGGCGCATCGTCGAGCGCGGCTGGCAGGCCCACGTCCGCGGCTATGCGCGGCGCTTCGCGTCGGCGGGCCAGGCGGTGGTGACCTTGCGCGACGACCACCCCGGCATCATCGATCAGGATCTGCCGCCGTTCGTGATCGCCGACGAGGTCGGCCCGCTCGGCCGCATCACCGACGGTGACGCGGTCGTGATGTTCAACTTCCGCGGCGACCGCGCGATCGAGATCACCCGCGCGTTCGACGACGGCGAGCTGATGACCTTCGATCGCGGCCTGCGCCCCGACGTCTTGTACGCGGGGATGATGCAGTACGACGGCGACCTCCACCTGCCGCGCAACTTCCTGGTGTCGCCGCCGACGATCGATCGGACGATGGGCGAGCGGCTGGCCCGGAGCCGGGTGTCGCAGCTCGCGATCTCCGAGACCCAGAAGTACGGCCACGTCACGTACTTCTGGAATGGCAACAAGAGCGGCAAGTTCGACGACGCCACCGAGCTGTACGTCGAGATCCCGTCGGACCGGGTGCCGTTCGAGCAGCGGCCGTGGATGAAGGCGGCGGAGATCACCGACGCGCTGGTGACCGAGCTGCGCGGCGGCAAGCACCGCTTCGCCCGGGTCAACTACGCCAACGGCGACATGGTCGGCCACACCGGCCACTTCGACGCGACGGTGATGGCGGTCGAGGCGGTCGATCTGCAGCTGGCGCGGCTGGTCCGCGCCGTCGACGAGCTGGGTGGCATCCTGGTCGTCACCGCCGATCACGGCAACGCCGACGAGATGTTCCAGCGCGACAAGCGCGGCGCGATCGAGCGCGATCGCGTCACCGGCGTGCCGATCGCCAAGACCAGCCACACCCTGGCGCCGGTGCCGCTCGCCATCCACGACGCGTCCGGCACCGATCGCTACGGGCTGGATCCGGCGCGGATCGGCGGTAACGTCGACCCCGGTCTCGCCAGTGTCACTGCCACCTGTCTCGAGTTGCTCGGCTACGTCGCGCCGAGTGAGCTGGTCCCGTCGCTCGTGAGGTTCCGATGATGATGCGTCGCCTGTTCGTCCTGCTGGTCCTGATCGTCACCGCCACCACCGGCGCCGCCGCGCTGACTGCGTGCGCGAGCAAGACCGCCGAGGCGTCGTGCTCGACCGCCAAGGAGTGTCTGCCCGAGGTCTCCTACGTCGGGCTCAACCAGGAGGCCTACGACCACGCGCTCCTGCAAGGCAAGGTCGTGGTCGTGAACTTCTGGGCGACGTGGTGCGGGCCCTGCAAGAAGGAGATCCCGGCGTTCAACGCGATCTACAACCAGTACAAGGATCGCGGCGTGGTGATGCTCGGCGTCCTCTACGACAACCAGGTCGACGACGTCGGGCTGCTCAACTTCATGAGCGACTACGAGATGTCGTATCCGGTGGTGCGCGCCGATCGCACCGTGCTCGAGGCCTACGAGTACCCGCGGGCGCTGCCGAC
The DNA here is from genome assembly GCA_043737575.1 of Myxococcales bacterium. GTDB lineage: Bacteria > Myxococcota_A > Polyangia > Haliangiales > Haliangiaceae > UBA2376. The sequence goes on from JAYTAJ010000710.1 coordinate 2,458, forward strand.
GACGTTCGTGTTCGATCGCCGCGGCAAGCTGGTGACCGAGCACAAGGGCCCGATGAGCGAGAGCCAGCTGCGCACGACCCTCGACGGACAGCTGAAGCGATAGCGACTCAGCGGCGGTCAGAGCAGCGGTGCGAGCTCGGCGGCGGCGGGGAACAAGCCGAACACGCCGCCGGTGTGGACGAAGACGATGCGCTCGCCGAAGCGCGTCGGATCTTTCGCCAGCTCGGTGACGATGCCGTGGAACGCCTTGCCGGTGTAGACCGGATCGAGGACCAGGCCGTCGCGGCGGCACAGATCGCGGATCGTCGCGAGCTCCTCGGGGCGGCTCCTGGCGTAGCCGAGGCCGACGTGGCCGTCGACCAGCTCGATCTCGTCGGCCGCGATCGTGGTCTCGAGCTTCCACCGCTCGATCATGTCGCCGCAGATGCGGCCGATCGCGCGCACGAAGTAGGCGCGATCGTCGCAGACGTTGACGCCCGCGACCTTGGCGTCGAGGCCGAGCAGCTTGGCGCCGAGCACCAGGCCGGCGCCGGTGCCGCCCGAGCCACAGGCGTAGAGGATTGTCGTCGCGCGCCGCGGCAAGGTCGCGAGATCGTCGGCCAGCTCGGCGGCGGCGGCGACGTAGCCCCACGAGCCCATCGCGTTGGAGCCGCCCTCGGGGATCACATACGGCGTGCCGCCGTCGGCGCGGACTGCGTCGGCCTCCTCGGCCATGATCGCGTTGCGGCGCGCCCAGTCGGTCCGCGCGATCCATCGCAGCCGCGCGCCCGCGAGGCGATCGAGCAGGATGTTGGCGGTGGCCGCGGGCGGCCGGGACGGATCGTCGGTGCGCAGCACCAGGCGCGACGCCAGGCCGCGGCGGGCCGCGGCGAGCGCGGTGGCGCGGCAGTGATTGGACTGCTCGCCGCCGCAGGTGATCAGCGTGTCGGCGCCGAGGTCCTCGGCCTCGGCGAGCAGGAACTCGAGCTTGCGGACCTTGTTGCCGGTCAGCTCGGCGCCGGTGAGATCGTCGCGCTTCACCAGCACCTCGACACCGAGCGCGGCGCTGGTGCGCGCCAGCGGCTCGAGGGGCGTCCCGGTGCGGGCCAGCGACACGCGACGCGGGTAGGGCAGGCGGGTGCGCAAGAGTGACATGGCGCCATCGTAGCCCCGGTCGCGATGGAATCGCCAACCGGCTTCGGGCTGTAGCGGCCGGCCGCGCGCTGCCGAAAAGAATGCTCCGCCGTCGCTGCGTGTTAGACCGATCGTGGTGAGGCGTCTGCCGATCAACCTGGTGCTGGTGCTGGCGCTGGCCGCGGTCATCGCGGCGCGTCCGGCCCACGGCTGGGACCGCGAGCGCGACCGCGGCTGGCCCAAGCCCGCGGCCGGGGTGAGCGCGAGCGGTGGGCCCGAGGTGGTCTTGACCTTCGACGACGGCCCCGACGCCGACACCACGCCGATGGTGATCGAGATCTTGCGCGCCCACGGCGTCCGCGGCGTGTTCTTCCAGGTCGGCTGGCACTTCCGCCGCGGCGACGTCCCGGGCGCGATCTCGATGACGCGGCGCCTGGTGATCGAGGGCCACGTCATCGCCAACCACACGATCACCCACGCCCACCTGTGCCTGTCGCCACCCGAGCGCATCGTCGGCGAGATCGTCGGCGCCCAGGCCCTGCTCGAGGAGGCGGCCGGGATGCCGGTGCCGTGGTTCCGCACGCCCTACGGCGCGCGCTGCCCGCGCCTCGAGGCCGAGCTGATCGCGCTGGGCCTCACCCACTTCCACTGGGACATCGATCCGCAGGAGTGGCAGGGCCGCGGCGCCAAGCGCACCGCCGCCGATGTCATCAAGCAGATCGCGCGGCTGCGCGACGACGAGCGCGCGGTGCTCCTGATGCACGACACCAAGATCGAGACCCCGGTCGCGCTGCCGCTGATCCTCGACTGGATCGAGGACGAGAGCGCGCGACGTCAGGCGCTGGGCAAGAAGCCGATCCGGATCGTCGGTGGCGACGAGGTCGCGGCCGAGCGCATCGCGCCGAGCCTGGCGTGGCTGCGCGGCGCGGTCACCGACGGTCGCGATCGGGTCGAGGCGCTGCTCGCCGCGACCGTCCCCTGACCTGTGGTCAGTGATGCGTCGACGCGCGCGGCCGGCGCACGGTCTCGGCGCCGCCGTGGTTGCGCGGATCGCGTGGCCGCGGCGCGATCCGATCGATGACGCCGCGCAGCTGCGCCGGATCGAACGGCTTGTCGAGGCGCGGGTTGCGCACGCTGGCCAGGAACTCGCGGGCTCGGGTGGTGAACGCACCGCCGGTCATGAACACGAAGCGCTCGACCAGCGCCGGCTCGACGCGCTTCAGCCAGTCGTAGACGTCGGCGCCCGACAGCTCGGGCATCATCAGGTCGCACAGGATCACGTCGAAGCCGGGATCGCGGCGCAAGATCTCGAGCGCCTCGCGGCCGCTGCTCGCGACCATGACGTCGTGATCCTCGAGCTCGAGGGCGACGGCGGCGGCGACCGGCCGATCGTCATCGATGATCAGGATGCGGCGGCGGGCGCCGATCGTCGGCCGTCGCTCGGCCGGATCGGCGACGGTGACGTGGGTCGCGGCGGGCAGGACGACGCGCATCTGCGTGCCCTTGCCGCGCTCGCTGTGAGCGGTGATCTGGCCGTCCATGCGCGCGACCAGATCGCGGCACACCGACAGCCCGAGGCCGAGGCCCTGGCCGGGCGGTCGGGTCGTGAAGAACGGCTCGAAGATCTTCTCGAGATCGCCGGGCGCGATGCCGTTGCCGTTGTCGCTGACCTCGAGCACGGCCTTGCCGTCCTCGGCGAACACCGCGACGGTGACCACCGCTTGATCGGCGGCCATGCCTTCGATCGACTGCGCGGCGTTGAGGATGAGGTGCAGCACCAGGTGGCGCAGCGCCGGCTCCTGGCCGAGCACGGTCGGCGCCGGCTCGAGATCGCAGTGCAGCCGGGCGCGATGCTCGATCTCGTGGCCCGCGATCCGGACCACCGCGGCGACCACCGCGCGCAGATCGATCGACGTCGGCGGCGCGGCCTCGACCCGGGCGAAGGTGCGCAGCGCGTCGGTGACGTGCTGGACTCGATCGAGGCCCTCGCGCGCCTCCTGCAAGAGCTCGAGGCGATGCTGGCCGATCGCGTCGCGCGGTAGCTGCGCCAGCTCGAAGCTGACCAGCCGCGCCAGCCCGAGCCGGGTCGACGTCAGCGCGTTGCCGATCTGGTTGGCGACGCCGCCCGCGAGCGAGCCGAGCACCGCGAGGCGCTCGGCCTCGAGCAGCTGGACCTGGGCGCCCGCGAGGTGGGCCGGCTGCGCCAGATCGTCGACCGCGACCGCGCTGCACAGCAGATCGCCGTCGGCGGTCTCGGTGGCGCGCCACTCGACCCAGCACGGGTTGCCCGCGCCGTCGCGCAGGCGCAGCAACACCGGGCCGCCGCCGACCGCGGCGCAGGCCTGCTCGGCGTCGATCACCAGCGCGTCGAGGCGGCGCCCGATCAGCTGGTCGGGCGAGCGTCCGACGATCGCGGCGAGCGGCTCGCTGATCGCACGACACAACCGGTCGGGTCCGAACAACGCCAGCGGTCCGGGCGTGAGGGACACGACGTCGAGAAGGGTCGAGGTGTCCGTGAGGCGCATCCGAGGATCGATGTGCAGACCTCAAGCCACGCGGCGAGCCTCGGCGCGGCGCTGATCGCACCCCGCGCCGCGCGCGATGGGTGGGGGTGTCACCGCGGGCGGGTGACGCGCTGGCGAGGCGATCGTGCCGAAGCGCGCGACCGATCTGCCACAACGAGCGCCGGCGCCACAGTCGCGATGTCAGTCTCCCGCACCCGCCGTCCGTACGTGGGCGCACGAAACGCCCGACCCGATGACCGCAGCGACGACGAACAGGTAGTGTAAGCAGGTCACCGTCGGCCACGGGCACGGCACGAGTTTGTCTGGCACGACCCATGCCTTCCTGACCTGGTTCGACTTCGGTCGGTCGCGTTCTCCCGGAGGTCCCATGTCGTTCGATGTCAGCAAGCCCGAGCCTGCCGCGAAGCGTACGGTGCTGCTGATCGAGGATGACGGGGAGCTCCGCGAGGCGATGGCGGAGGCGCTCGCGGCCCGCGGTCTGGAGGTGCTGGTCGCCGGCGATGGCCGCGAGGGCCTGCGGCAGATGCGCGACCGCCACCCCGACGTCGTCGTGCTCGATCTCATGATGCCGGGGATGGATGGCTGGCAGTTCCGGATCCAGCAGCGGCTCGAGCCCGGCCTCGCCGAGACGCCGATCGTCGCGCTGTCGGCGAGCCACAGCCCCGCGGCCGCGGCGATCGACGCCGACCGGTTCTTGCAGAAGCCGTGCAGCGCCGACGTGATCGTCGACGCGATCGAAGAGGTGCTGGCGATCCGGCGCCGCCGCGCCGAGCCGGCCCGCCTCGCGCAGGCCGATCGCATGGCCGCGCTCGGCACCCTCGCGGCCGGCGTCGTCCACGAGATCAACAACCCGCTGACCTACGTGCTCCTGCATCTGGCCAGCGCGATCCGCGGCCTCGACACGCTGCGCACCGACGACAACGCCGACAAGATCGGTCAGCTTCAGGCGATCCTGACCAGCGCCCAGCAGGGCACCGAGCGCATCCGCGAGATCACCCGCGGCATCCGCAGCTTCTCGCGCGTCGATCCCAGCCAGCAGACCACGCTCGACGTCCGCGAGCCGCTCAACGCCGCGCTCGGTCTGATCGCCAACGATCTGCGCCACCGCGCGCGCCTGGTGCGCAGCGATCGCGAGGTCCCGTTCGTCCATGCCAACGAAGGCGGCCTGGCCCAGGTGTTCTTGAACCTCCTGTCGAACGCGGTGCAGGCGCTGCCCGAGGCCGCCGCCGACAGCCACGAGATCCGCGTCAGCACCAGCACCGACGCCAAGGGCCGCGCCGTCGTCGAGATCTCCGACACCGGCCACGGCATCCCGCCCCACGCGCTGCCGCACATCTTCGAGCCGTTCTTCACCACCAAGCCGATCGGCGAAGGCACCGGGCTCGGCCTGTCGATCAGCCACGGCATCGTCCGCGCCCTCGGCGGCGAGATCGAAGTCACCAGCGAGCCAGGACGCGGCGCCGCGTTTCGCGTCGTCCTGCCCGCGGCCAAGACGGCGGCGCCTGGCGTCGGTGGGAGCGCTTCGTGAAAGCCAAGGCGAAGGCCGCCAGCAATGGCACCAAGGCCGCGGCGGCGCCGCCGGTCCCGACCGAGACCATCCCGATCCACGAGCTCCTCGGTGTGCTGCGCGCCTTCAAGCGCGGCGACTTCTCGGCCCGCATGTCGAGCGCGCGGACCGGCGTCGCGGGCGAGCTGGCCGAGGTCACCAACGAGGTCATCGAGCTGGCCGAGCAGATGACGAGCGAGCTGCGCCGCCTGAACAGCGAGGTCGGCAAGGATGGCCGCCTCGGTCAGCGCATGCGGCTCGGCGACGCCCGCGGCGGCTGGCAGACCGCGTCCGACGCGGTCAACGGCCTGATCGACGATCTGGTGCATCCGACGACCGAGGTCGGGCGCGTGATCGGCGCGGTCGCGTCCGGCGATCTGTCGCAGACGATGGCGCTCGAGGTCGGCGGCCGGCCGGTGCGCGGCGAGTTCCTGCGCACCGCCAAGGTCGTGAACGGCATGGTCGCGCAGCTCGGCTCGTTCGCCGATGAGGTCACCCGCGTCGCGCGCGAGGTCGGCAGCGAGGGCAAGCTCGGCGGCCAGGCCAAGGTGAAGGGCCTCGCCGGGACGTGGAAGGATCTGACCGACAACGTCAACTCGATGGCGTCGAACCTGAC
>JAYTAJ010000711.1:0-3622 GCA_043737575.1 Myxococcales bacterium
ATAGGGGCCAAGATTTTCGCGGCCCGTCGAGTGTGACCAGAACCTCTCGGGCGAGAGGTGCGCGCGGCGCCTGAAGCGACGCGCAGGAGTGGCACCGCATGTCGGAGCTGGCAGTCAATCAGTATGGCGAGACCTTCCTGGTCACGCAGGATGCGACGCACTGGATGGTTCGGCGCATGGCGGACGTGGCGCGCGGCGGGCCGCAGGCCACGTTCGACGCCGAGGGTAGGCCGATCGTGATCCCGATCGAGACGACGCTGGCGCAGTTCCATCAGATCCTCCGCGATCACGGCTGTACGCCGGGCAAATACCGGCTCGATCCGGTGGACCGCGCGGGTCGGCCGGTGAAGGGCACGGCGGCGTACCTGCCGTTTCCACCCGGGCGCAAGAGCGCGCCAGTGGCACGGGCCGAGGAGGGCGCGGAGGGCGAGCGGCCACGGAACGGCAACGCGCCGTCGATGCCGGCGGTGATGCCGAGCGCGGGTTGGTCGACGGGCGGCGCGTTTCCGCTGCCGGTGCCGGCGCATCTGACGGGCACGGAGTACCTGCTCGGAGAGGCGCTGCGCGGGCAGATCGCGATGACGGCGATCCAGGCGCAGGCGCACGCACAGGTGATCGGACAGCTGGTCGGCCAGATGAGCGGCGTGATGACGGCGGCGGCGGAGCTGCTGCGCGCAGCGGACGGCGCGTCGCTGCCGAAGCGGCGACCGATGGCGGAGCGCGAGGCGGCGCGCGTGCCGCAGGTGATCGTGCAGCAGGTGGCGCCTCCGGTCGCGTATGACGACGAGCTCGACGACGACGACGACGGCGAGGAGCCGGTGCCGGCGAAGCCGGCGGCGTGGACCGACAAGATCGGCGACGTGTTCACCGAGTTGGCGCCGATGGCGAAGATGATGATCCAGTCGAAGCTGGCCGACGTGGTCGGTGGCGGCGGCGACGGTGGACTGGGCGCGATCCTGGGCGGCATGATGCCGGGCGCCGGGAACGCGACGCCGCGCAACGCGGCGCCCGTGGTGCAGCCGATCGTCGAGGTCGAGGTAGACGAGGAGCCGGAGATCGATCCGACGCCGGAGGCGCTCGCGCATCTCGCTCGTGTGATCGCGCAGCTCGGCAACCAGCCGGCGGGTCGCGCGCTGCGCGACGAGCTGCGGCACATGGATGCGGAGGCGCGCGTCGGGTTCGCGCTCGAGCTCCTGGCGCTGCCGCTCGACGAGGCGTGCGAGGAGGCGGTGTGCAAGGTCGCGGCGATCCGCGTGCGTCGCAGCCGCGCGATGATGGCGGCGGAGCGGGCGCGCGGTGGCGAGGTCACGACGCGCGAGTACGACGGCAGCGAGCTGGTGTCGATCGACGACGTGCCGGCCGATGCGGCGGTCGCGAAGGCGCCGACATACAGCTCGACGACCGAGGAGCCGGACGGTGCGATCGCGACGCCGGGATACGAGCATGTCCGGACCCAGACGGGCCCGAATGGTCACCGGGTCTCGCACTACCGCGCGGCGCCGCGTCCGGCGACGCCGGGCACGGCCGCGCTCGATGCGAGCGTGTCGGCGCTGCTGCGGTCGTTGCAGACGGGTGGCGACGCGGCGGTCGCGAGCCTGATCGGATCGTTTCCGGGCGGCGCGAGCGGGATCGAGGCGGCGCTGACGCAGGTGTCGCCGGAGCTGGCGGCGCAGCTCTCGGCGGCGCTCGGCGCGGCGGCGAGCTCGTCGAACGCGCAGAACCTTCCCGCGGCGCCCGTCTCGAATGCGGCGGCGATGGCGCGGATGATGGACATCCTCCCGCTGCTCTCGGCAGCCGAGAGCGCGGCCGCACCAACGATCGCCGCGAGCCTGCCGGGCGAGATGCGCGCGCAGCTGATGGCGAAGCTCGTCGCGGCGCCGCTGGGTGACGCGGTCGCGATGGTGAAGGAGATCGTCGCGACCTACGCCGCGCACGGCAACCCGCAGCGGTAGCGGACTCGCACGACGCCTGCTGCAGTCGCCGCCTCCCACAACCTTCCTTCCCACGCGAGCGCGCTGCGGCTCGCTGTCCCGCCACACCTCCCTCCTGCCACGCGAAAGGTCCCACCATGTCTGTCCACGCTTCCACGTCCACGCGGCCAGTCGATCCGCCGAGCATCCTGGCGTCTCTCCGCGGCCTCGCGCGCGCGGTGCGCATCGCGGCTGCCCGCATCGCGCAGTACGTCGCAAGCAAGCTCGCGATTCCGCCGACCACGGTGCTGCCGCTGGCCCTGGTCGCGCTCGTGATCGTCGCGGTCGTCCTCCAGGCGCGACGCGCGTAGCGAGACCACGATGATCCTCCCCCCGAAGAATGACGTGACCTGCCTCGGGCAGATCACCGAGGACGTGCAGCAGCGGCTCGCGGCGGGTGATCGATCGATCGCGGCGCTGGCGCGCGAGCTGGGCTCGACGGCGGCGCTGGTTCGCTGGATCCGATCGCTGCCGCAGCGCGACGACCATGGCGTGGTCGGCGATGGGCCGAAGGTCGAGGCGTGCGCGCCGCCGCAGCGGCTGCGCATCCCGGCCCCGGATCCGAACTGCGTCGAGCGCGCGGCGCTGTACCTGGCCGTGGCGGAGCTGCTGGATCCGGTGCCGCGTCGCTGGCTGGCGACGATCCGCCCTGCGGCGGGGCTGCACACGCTGCCGATCGAGAACGGTCGCGCGGTGGTGCTGGATCCGCAGGTCACGCAGAACGAGGCGCAGGCCGCGGTCGACGTGCAGTGCGGACTCGCGCCGCCGACGACGGCAAGCGGCAGCGCGGCGTGGGTGTGCCGGGTCGCGGCCGAGCCGGCCCGGCTGGTCGTCGGCGGCGAGCGCGCGGTGCGCAACGCGAGCGTGGGGCTGTCGGCCGCGGCGCGTGGTACGGCGTTGCCGCGGAGCCTGGTCGATGACGTCGCGCTGGTGCTGGCGCTCGCCGAGCGCGAGGCCGCGCGTTGGGGCCCGGCGGGTGCGGAGGTCGTCGACCGGGTGACGCGCGGACTGGCGACGTGCGGACCAGGGCTGGGGGCGCTGCGCAACGCGATCGAGCTCGCGGTCGGTCGCTACCGGATCCGCCCCGACGTGTCGCGCGCGCTGCGCGCGGTCGCGCGGACGCTCGCCGAGGTCGCGCCCGACGTGGCGATCCCCGCCGCGCAGGTCGCGCTCGCGTCGCTCGGCGTGACGCCGTCGCTGCTCGCCCCCGTCGAGCGTGCGCTCAATCGCGAGGGACTCACGCTCGGGCCGTTGGCGCTGCCGATGCGCGCGCTCGCTGCGTAGCACCGCGCGCACCAGGTCGCGCGGCACGTAGGCGGCGAACGATCGCAGGCCGCCCCTGGTGCGGGCCAGGGCCTCGTACATGAGGTCGATCTCGCGGAACACCGACGGCCGGATCGGGCGATCCTCGAGGTTGAACTGACCGATCTCGCTCATCTCGGCGGCCAGCCCGACCAGCGGCCGCGACACCCCGCTCGCCAGGAGGAAGCCGGCGACGATCGCGAGCGCGAGCACCGCGAGGCTGACCAGCAGCATCGTCCGCAGATCGCGCCGCAGCGCGCCGGTGAAGTCGGACTCGGGCGCGGCGGCGCCGACGATCCAGGTCAGGCCATCGTCGATCTCGATCGCGGTGACGTCGCCGAACCAGGTCG
>JAYTAJ010000712.1:0-3621 GCA_043737575.1 Myxococcales bacterium
CGCCGCCGCGCCATCGCCAGCGGCGCCGGCCGCCATGCCGAGGTTGGCGCACGCGGGCCCGAAGCCGTCGTCGCAGGCCCGGGTGTAGAGGGCGTTCGCGGCTGCGGAATCGGCGCGTCGGGTCCACGCCAGATCGAAGCAACCCTCGGCCAGTCCCCCGTCGCACGCCCGCTGGTAGTAGGCGGCCCCCTCGGCCGGGCGCGCGACCGTGGCCGGGCCCAGGGTCAGCACATCGCCGGCCAGATCGCAGCTCGACAGATCGCCGGCGGCGCAGGCGGGCTCGGCGATCGCGAGCGCCTGCTCGAAAGCGACCGCCGCTTGTGGGGGATCGAGCTCGGCCCAGCCCGCGCAGCCGGCGCCGCTGCCGACCCGGCACGCGCTGCGCATGAGCTCGATCGCGCGGGTGGTATCCTTGCGGACTCCGAGGCCGCGCGACAGCACCTGCGCGCTGCGGACACACGCGGCGGCATCTCCCGCCGTGCATTGCTGTTGCAACCGCGTCACCGCGCGTCGGTAGCGCTCGCCGGCGAGGGTGCGGTCGCGGGGCACGCCGTCGCCGACGGCGTGCATCGCAGCGCTCGCCAGACACGACGCGCCATCGCCGCCGTCACAGGCGCTGGTCATGAGGCTGGTGACCCGGGTCGCGTCGCGGTCGGCCACCGGACCGGCGAGGAGCCCCGCGGCGAGCAGGCCGCACGCCCACGCTGCATGCTGCTCGCATTGCGCGCTGAGATCGGTGCGCGCCGCGCGGATCAGCTCGCGCGCGCGCGCGGGATCGGCTCGAAGGCCCTGGCCGAGCTCGTACATGCGCGCGAGCCGTGCACAGGCCTCGCCGGGGCGGCGATCGCAACTGGTCTGGAGGAGCTGCGCGGCCCGCGTCAGCTCGCGGTCCCCGCCGGCGCCCTTGACCACCAGCGACGCGAGCGCGATGCAGCTCGCGTCGTCGCCGGTGTCACAGGCAGTCGCGAGCAGGGGCCGCGCCCGCGCCGCGACCGCGTCGGCGGCATCGGCGTCGCCCTGCATCGCGAGCATCGGACCGGCCAGCGCGCAGCCGAGCCCGAGTCCACCATCGCAGGCCTGCGTGGCCGCGGCGACCGCGGCGGTGATGTCGAGCCCGATGCCGATGCCGTCGCGGCGCGCGATCGCCAGCGCCAGACACGCAACGGGCAGTTTGGCGGCGCAGCCCCGCGTGGCCAGGGACACCCCGCGCGCCGGCTCGGAAGGGAGACCGCCGGCGCCGGTAACCAGCCAGCGTGCCAGGTTCGCGCACGCAGGCGCGTCGCCCCGCTGGCAGATCGGTTCGCACGCCGCGCCATCGCCGTCGCGGCAGGCGTCGCTGGTCGCGCGCGGGCTCGGCGCATCGGCGCGCGGCGCGGGGGCCTCGCGGGCGCCGCCGCGGGCGACCATGAGCACCGCGACGGCGATCGCCAAGGCGGCGCCGCCGAGGCCGACGATCAACCCCACCGGCTTGCGCCGCGCAGTGGGCGCCGCCGACGGCAGCGGCCCCGCGGCGCCCCCCAAGGTCGTCACCTGCGACCGCGACGGTCCGCCCGGTGACGGCACCGGCGTGAGCACGCGGGGCGGCGTGAGAGGCGCCGGGCCGGGCGCGGCCACCGCATCGAGGTACTCGATCACGACCTCGAGCGTCTGGGGGCGGTCGCCCGCGTGCTTCGCGAGCATCCACCCGGTCAGCGCTTCGAGCGGCTCGGGGCACCAGGGCGCCAGGCTCCGCAACGGCGGCGGCGGCGTGAACATGTGCGCGGCCAGGATCTCACCGAGGCCGTCGCCGACGAACGGCGGCCGGCCGCTGACCAGCTCGAAGAGGATGCACCCGAGCGCGTAGATGTCGGCGCGGTGATCGAGCTCGGCCGCGCCGTGGCATTGCTCGGGCGCCATGTAAGTCGGCGTGCCCATCACCGATCCGGTGCGAGTCTTCACGCCCGCGGCCTCGATGGTGCCGGCCAGCTTCGCGATGCCGAAATCGAGCACCTTCACGCGTAGTCCGCCCGGCGCCTCGGCTTGCGGTACCAGGAACACGTTGTCCGGCTTGAGATCGCGGTGGACGATGCCGGCGGCGTGAGCGGCACCGACCGCGCTCGCCGCTTGGCGAACGATCAGGATCGCGACGTCGACGCGCAGCGGCTTCTCGCGCTCGAGGCGCGCGGCGAGCGCCTCGCCGGGGAGAAACTCCATGGCGATGAAGGCGCTGCCCGAGGCGTGGTAGCCGAAGTCGAAGACGTCGACGATCCCAGGGTGCTGGATCATCGTCGCGGCGCGCGCCTCGTTGAAGAAGCGCTGCACGATCTCTGGGTTCTGTGACAGCTCGGGCAAGAGCTGCTTCACCACCGCCTTCTTGCCGAGGAGCGGGTGCTCGGCGATGTAGACGACACCCATCCCCCCCTGGCCCAGCCGGCGGACGACTCGGTAGCTGCCGAAAGTCTCGCCGATCATCTCATTCCGGGCCGCCGAACGTCGGCGCCAGTGACGTCAGGCCGGCGTAGCCGCCGTACGACGTGCGGGCGGGCCCCTTGCGGTCGGCGGACTTGCTGCGGGGGCGCCGCGCTTCGCCATCGTCGTCGTCGGCGCGGCCTGCCTGGCCGACGGGGCGGTCACCGCGCCCGGTCCCACCCACTGTGAAGTACTGGTGGATGACGGTGTCGCGGTCGAAGGCCTCTTCCAACTCGGTGCGCTCGGCGTCCGACGGTGAGTCATCGCTCACGCACAGGAGGCAGCACTCGCGCCACGTCTTGCTCGTGATGTAGACCATCGTTCCGCCGCACGGCTCCAACTGGAGCACGGGTGGCTTGGCGCTCTTGCTCGACGGCGTCACGATCGGCGCGGGCGCGGGCGCGGGCGCCGCAGGCGCCGGGCGTCGAGCAGGCTGTCCCTGCGCGGGCGTCGCGAGGGCGATCCCGACGAACGCCACCCCGATCCCGAGCCCCCGGATGGTCATTGCGCGACCTCGACGATCTTTCCGTTCACGATCTGCGTGCGCAGCACGGCCGGGGGCTTGGTGGTGGTGAGGCCCACCGGCTCACGCGCGGTGTACTGCTGGAGGACCATCTCCTTCTCCTCGACCCGAAGCACGTTGCCCTGGGGATCCTTCACGACGATCGTGGTCTTCTCGATGCTGGTGGTGACGCCAGCCGGCGCGATGTAAGCCGATGGGATGCACGCGACCAGGAGCGATGAGAAGGTCAAGAGAGAGAGAGAACGGAGCATGCGCGAAACCTTTCGAATGCCGAAGGCCCATCCCCCGGCAGAGGTGACCCTATCACGCGCATCAGACAAATCCGGACCGCAAGGCGCGCCTTCGCACCGCGCCGCCCGCACCCGGCGCGAGGGGGCTAGTCGCGCGGGCCACCGTCGCCGCGCAGGGTGTCCTCGACGAACTCGAGGACCTCGCGGACCATGGCCCCGAAGTCGTCGTAAAAGATCTGATCGATCTGGTTGGCGCGGGCGTCGTAGAGCAGGACCGGGAACTCGCCGGAGTCGTGGGGCCGGCCGGTGTCGAGGCAGAACCACTCGGCGGCGTTGGCGCCCTTGCCGACCACGATCAGGTGATCGGCGAGCTGCTTGTCGGCGCGGGCGCTGAGCGTGGTGGCGACGACGTCGGCGTCG